>JBKPBQ010000526.1:0-16466 GCA_046726955.1 Acidobacteriota bacterium | reverse complement strand
TCCTGGCCGGCCACCGTGTAGCGGCCCGGCGCCATCCCCGCCGCCGCGATCGCGTCCGTCACGAGGATCGTCCGGGCCGGCGTCTTGGCCCGAATCATCGACCGGACAGTCGCCGGGGGCAGGTGGTGCCCGTCCACGATGAAGCTAGCGAGCAGACGGTCTTCACCGAGCTGCTCCCAGATCACGTTGGGGTGGCGGGGAAGGACCGGCGCGCAGCCGTTGCCGAGGTGGGTGGACAGCGTCGCCCCCGCGCTCGCCGCGTCCGCGATCTGCGGCCCGCTCGCCGCGGTGTGTCCGATCGCGACACGCACGCCGCTCGCGGCCAGGTGCTCCACCAGGCGAAGAGCTCCCGGCACCTCGGGGGCGAGCGTCACCAGCCGGATGCGGCCGTCCGCAGCTTCCTGCCGCCGTTTGAAGTCGTCGAGGTCGGCCCCGCGGACGAACGCGCGGGAGTGGACGCCGCGAAAGCCGTCCTCCGGCGAGATGTAGGGGCCTTCCATGTGGAGGCCCGCGATCGTGGGATGCGGCGTGCGCACGATCGTTCGGGCGGCGGCGCCGAACGCGTCGAGCGAAGAGCTGACGAGCGTCGGCAGGAAGCGCGTCACGCCCGTCTTGCCGATCGCGTCGATCGCCTTCAGGAGCCGCTCGGCGGTGAGCGCGGGCTCGCCGAAGTCGACGCCCGCGAAGCCGTTGACCTGGAGGTCCACGAGTCCCGGTATCTCGACGCTGCGAGTCTGCTTGTCCATGCCCGCCTCCGGACGATCGAAGAGGATCGCCGTGCTCGCGCGCGGTACGAGAGCCAGGGCGGCGCCCGCGATCCCGGTCTTGACGACGGCGCGCCGGCTCTCGCTCGTCAGACCGCCGGCCTCTTGTCGGCCCAGGGGCGAGCCTGCTCGAAGGCCGCGGCGGCCTTGAGCACGGTGGCGTCGTCGAAGCGGCGCCCGACGATCTGGAGCCCGATCGGAACGCCCTCCCGGGTGAACCCGCAGGGCACGGTGGCCGCCGGCTGACCGGTGAGATTCCACGGGTAGGTGAAGCCGAGCCAGTCCGGAAACGGGAGGAGCGCGTCGGGAGCGGCCGACAGTCCCTCGGGAGCGCCGCGACCGGCGGTGAACGGAGGGAAGGCCGTCGTCGGCATCAGCAGCAGGTCGTAACGCTCGAAGAACTTCCTCGTCACGTCCCAGAGGGCCGCGCGCTTCGTCACGGCTTCCGCGTAGTCGTACGGGTGCACCTTGTCCTTCTGCTTGACGAGCCTGACGAGGTCGGGGTCCATGCGGCTCTCCCACTCGGGGAGGAAGCTCGACAGCCGGAGGACGTAGCTGGTCACCCACATCACGGAAAAGAAGCCCCAGGGGTTCTCGAAGCCGGGGTCGGCCTGCTCCAGCCTGGCGCCGAGATCGCGCTCGAAGGCCTTCGCCGCCGCGTCGGTGAGCCGCGCGACCTCGGAGTCGGGCTTCACGTAGCCGAGCGTGGGACTCCAGGCCACTCGCAGTCCGCGGATCCCGCCCTCGCACGAGCGGAGGTACTCGGTCGCGGGCGGAGGGAGCGACATGAGGTCGCGCTCGTCGGGGCCCGCCATCGCGTCGAGCATGAGCGCCGCGTCGCGCACGGTGCGCGTCATCGGGCCCGCGTGCACCAGCAGCGCGACCGGAGAGGGCGGGTAGACGGCGACGCGTCCGAAGGACGGCTTGAGCCCGAAGATGCCGTTGAACGCGGACGGGATCCGGATCGAGCCTCCGCCGTCGGTGCCCACGGCGAGAGGAGCGAGGCCCGCGGCCACCGCAGCCCCCGCGCCTCCGGAGGAGCCGCCGCACGTCTTCTCGAGGTTCCACGGGTTCCGGCTGACGCCCGTGACTGGGCTGTCGGTGACGCCCTTGAAGCCGAACTCGGGCGTCGTGGTCTTGCCGACGAGGATCGCCCCCGCCGCGCGCAGCTTCGTGACCGACGGGGCGTCCTCGTCGGGCACGTACGTCTCGCGGATCCGCGAGCCGAACATCGTCCGCACGCCGCGGGTGTAGAGCAGGTCCTTGATCGACACCGGCACGCCATGCAGCGCGCCGAGCCGATCGCCGCGCATCACCGCGTCCTCGGCCTGGCGCGCCGCGCGGCGCGCCTCGTCCTCCACGAGCGTGCAGTACGCGTTCAGGCGCGGGTTGACCTCGCGGATGCGCCCGTACACCGCGTCCAGGAGCTCGACCGGAGACAGCTTCTTCGCGCGGATGGCCGCGGCGAGGTCGGTCGCGGGCGTGAAGCACAGCTCGGCCCCCGCTGCCGCGGCAGCCGCCGCCTCGGTCCGCAGCGCGGGCGAAGCCGCGGCGAGCGCGCAAGCGGCACCCGATCGGAGGAACTCACGACGTGACGCTGCTGGCATGGGCACCCCCGGAGGCTCGATCCGACGGCAGCGCAGCTTACTCCACAAGCGCTGCGGCGTCTGCGGAGCCCGCGTCGTCTGATCGTCTGCCGGAGGCTACTCCGCCCGCAGCGCGTCCATCGGATCCACCGCTGACGCCCGCCGCGCCGGCAGGTAGCTCGCGACGACCGCCGCCGACACGAGCGTGACCGCGACGAGCGCGTACGTCAACGGATCGGCCGCGCCCACGCCGAAGAGCAGCGACGACATCAGCCGGCTCAGGGCGAAGGCCGCGGCGAGGCCGCAGGCGGCGCCGATCGAGGCGAGCACGAGCCCGTGCCGGACGAACATGCCCGTCAGCTCCTCGCGCTGGGCGCCGAGCGCCATGCGGATGCCGATCTCGCGGGTCCGCTGCGAGACGGCGTACGAGATGACGCCGTAGAGGCCGACGACGCCGAGGAGCAGGGCCATGGCGCCCGCGAGCACGAGCATGACCATGGTGAAGGACGTCCGGGCCATCGAGTGCTCATAGACGGTCGCGAGCGTCTGCACGGAGGCCACCGGAACGTTCGAGTTCACGGACCACACGGCCTGCCGGATCTCCTTCAGGAACCCCTCGGTCCCGGTGCGCGGCCCGCGGATCGCGTAGGACAGCGACCGGCTCATCCCGTCGCCTTCGAAGTCCTTCATGAGGATCGGCCAGTAGACCGTGGCCGGCGCCTTCTGGTCGAGGCCGTCGTTGTACACGTCGGCGACGACGCCGATCACCTCGCGCCAGGCTCCCTTCGTGCTCTCGCGCACGCGCTTGCCGAGCGCGCTCCCGGGATCGCCCCACATCTCGCGCGCGAGGTTCTCCGAGACCATCACGAGCGGCGCGCGGTCGTAGACCTCGCTCCAGGTGGGCTCGCGGCCGGTCAGGAGGGGAGTGCCCATCGTGCCGAGGAAGCCCGGGGCCACGAACTTGAAGAGCCGGATGGCGGGCAGCTGGCCCTCGGCGTACGTGCGGTCTTCGGCGAAGACGGGATCGTGCCAGTCGTCGCCGTCGAGGGGAATGCCGCTCGCCATCCCGACCGACGCCACGCCCGGGATCGCCGCGACCTTCTCCTGGATGGCCTGCTGCATCCGCACGACCGACTCCTCGTCCTTGACCTGGGCTTCGGGGATCGAGATGCGGATGGTCTGGACTTCTTCGGGCCGGGTGAAACCGGGCTGCACCTCGCGCAGCGCCCGGAACGACCGGATCATGAGGCCGGAGCTCACGAGCAGCACCAGAGCCAGGCCGACCTGCACCACCACGAGCGTATTGCGGGCGCGGTGCCGCTCGCGGCTCTCGCTCGCGGACCGCCCGCCGCTCCGGAGGGCGGCGGCCACGTGGGGACCGGCGTACTTGAAGACCGGGATGAGGCCGAGCAGGACGCCCGCGAGCACCGAGACGGCCGCCGTGAAGAGGAGCACGGGAGCGTCGATCGCGATCTCCTCGAGGCGGGGCAGGTTCGCGGGCGCCAGGTAGGCGAGCAGGCGCAGCAGCGCATACGCGACGCCCAGGCCGAGGGCGCCGCCGAGGAGCCCGAGGGTGAGGCTCTCGAGGAGCAGCTCGCCCGCGATCTGGCCCCATCCCGCTCCGAGCGCGGCGCGGACCGCCAGCTCCTGCTGCCGCCCCTCCGCCCGCACGAGCAGCAGGTTGGCCACGTTCGCGCAGGCGATGAGCAGCACCATGCCGATCGTTCCCATCAGCACCCACAGGACCTTGCCGATGTCGCCGACGACGTCGCGCTTGAACGGCCGCAGGCTCGGGCCAATGCGCGCCTCCGCGAACATCTTCTTGTCGAAGCCAGGAGGAGCGGGGAAGCGGTCGAAGGCGATGGGCAGCATCCGCGCGACGTCGGCATTCGCCGCCTCGAGGGTGACGCCGGGCTTAAGCCGCGCCACCGACTGGTAACTGAAGTTGCCGAGAAAGACCTTGCTCCGGTCGAACTGCAGGGGAAGGAAGAGCGACGCCTTCACGTCGAGGAATCGGAACTGCCGCGGCATCACGCCGATGATCTCGTGCGCCTCGCCGTCTACCATCAGCCGGCGCCCGACGACGTTCGGGTCGCCGCCGAACCGGGACTGCCAGTAGCCGTAGGCGAGGACCGCCGTGGGCGGGCTTCCCGCCTGGTCGTCCTTCAGGCTGAAGGGTCGGCCGAGGGCGGGCGGCACGCCCAGCATGCCCAGGATCCCGTCGGTCACCCGGAGGACCGTCACCCGCTCCGGCTCGGCGAGGCCGGTGATGCTCGCGGCCCGCTCCGCCCACAGCCCGACGTCCTGGAAGGCCCGGCCCTCCTCGCGGTACGTGAAGTAGAGGGCAGGGGCGCCGTTCAGCTCGGGAATGTTGATCCCGGGAGCGGTGTGCCAGACGCCGACGAGCTCGTCGGGCCGGGGGTACGGGAGCGGTCTCAGGAGGACGCCTTCGACGACGCTGAAGATCGCCGCGTTGGCGCCGATGCCGACCGCGAGCGTCAGGAGTGTCACGGCCGCGAACATCGGCGCGCGGCCGAGCCGGCGGAGGACGTGCTTGAGCTGGGTAGGGATCGCCATGGTCCTGGAGACGCGCGGACCACGGCCAAGGTTGCAATTTCTCGCCTCGCCAGACGTCGGCGCTCCCCGCGCCGGGGACCGGCGCGGGGAGTCGAGGCGATCTAGAGGTTCAGCCCGCCTGTCAGCGGCTCAGAGCCAGCGGACGGCGCACGGCCAGCGCGCCCTGCACGACGACGATGTCCACGCGGCCGAGGACCCGGACGTTGCCGGAAGCGTCCCGCGCCCGGACCGCGATCTCGTACGTCCCCGCCGTCGAGGGGGCGGTGATTGTGCGGGTGAAGCCCACCGCGGGGCACCGCGCGCTGTAGGCCTCGACACAGGCCTTGGGCGAAGGAGTTCCGCCGTCCATCACCGAGGCCACGAGGTTGCCTCCCACGGTGATCTCCACGATCGGCGCGTTGCCCGACGCGTCGATGGCCCATCCAGAGACGGCGATGGCGCCTCCCGCCGGGTAGACGCCGCTGGTGAGCGGCGCGGTGAGCGCTCCCGCGGGAGCGGTCACGTCGCCGAGCCCCGTCGACACCTCCTGGTAGGCGAGGTAGGACAGGTGGGCCGCAAAGCCCGTGCTCGCCTCGTCGCGGAGCCCGAACCGCTCGCCGACCTGGCAGGACACGTGCTCGTCGTCCCGGTAGTCGTACCAGAAGAGCGCAGTCACCTGGGGATGCGAGGCCAGGGTCGAGAACACGAACCGGAGCGCGTCGGCCTGGCCCTGAGCGCCGAGCTGGGACCACGAGTAGCCGACCTCGGTGTACCAGACAGGAGTCTGGTTGATGACGCTCTTGTTGTCGGCGAACTTCGCGGTCAGGAACTCCGTCACGCCCGTCGCGAAGGTCCCGTTGGAGTAGGTGTACCCCGCCTGGTCGGGAGCCTTGCCGCCGTTCCCGTAGCCGTGGATGGCCACGATGTCGGCGGGGAGACCGTCCGGGAGCCCGTTCGGGACACGGTAGAAGTGGCGGTGGTTGTAGACGGCCGTGCTGTCGAAGAGTCCCTTGCGCAGACAGGAGTCGTCCTGGCGCGACACGCTGAAGGCGGCGAGCAGCGGCGTCGTCGCTCCGGACAGGCGCCGCTGGTGGATGGTCTCGAAGACGCGCGTGGCCAGGAGCGCGTAGCGGTTCGCCCCCTCCAGGATCACGCACGAGCCGTTCCAGTTGTACATCGGCGTGAAGCCGTAGACGTCCGGCTCGTTCCAGACCTCGACGTACTTCACGGTGGGCAACATCGCCGTCACGTGGTCGATGGCCGCGATATAGGCCGGGACGAACTGCTGGTCGAAGAAGGTCTGGTCGCCGTCCATGGGTCCGGGCGAGCCCAGGGCCATGCTGTTGGAGGTCACGAGGGCGAGCACCTCGATCCCCGCGGCCTGGGCGGCGGCCACGATCGCCTGGTACTCGCCCGGCGGCGTGGCGTTCTCGATCTCGAGCCGGATGATGCGCACGCCCAGCGCCGCGAGGTCGCGCATGCGCGCGGGCGCGTTCGCGGCGAGCTCGCCGTAGATCCGTCCGGTGGCGAGCGCGGGAGCGAGCGGCGAGCCCTGGCCGTAGGAGAGAGGCACGGTGGGGGCGTCGGAGATGCGGGTGATGCCGCGGCTGTCGTCGAAGTCGACGTCGAGCGACGCGGAGCGCGGGTTGCCCGCCGCGTCACGGGCCGTGACGGTGAGGCGGTTGTCCCCGGAGACGAGCGGTATCGACGCGCTCCAGGCCGTGGTTCCGGATGCCGTGCCCGTGGCGCCGTTCACCGCGTTCATCCACGTCACGCTCGCGACACCGACGTTGTCGGACGCCGTGCCCGAAAGCGTCTTGGGTGTCGACGTGGTCGTGAAGGTCGGCTGCGTGGTGGGAGTGGAGATCGTGATCGCCGGACGCGTCGTGTCCGCCGGCGTGTAGTCGGCCGTGAACGAGTCCGTACCTTGCTTGCCGGTGGCGTCGGTGGCAGTCACCGTGATCTGGTTGCCGTTCGGAGCGAGGCGGACAGACGCGCTCCAGGCGGTCGTTCCGGAGGCCGTGCCCGTCTCTCCAGTCGCGGCGTTCCTCCAGGTCACGCTCGTGACGCCGACGTCGTCGGAGGCCGTCCCGGAGATCGCCAGCGGGGAGACGCTCGAGCAGTAGCTCGCGCCCGCGGTCGGAGCGGTGATCGTGGCCGTGGGCGGAGTTAGGTCCACGGGCACGCTCAGCGTCCAGGCGTACTGGCCTCCGAACCACTGCACGCCGTCCTGGACCATGCGCACCCCGAGGCGGATGGAGCCCGAGGCGGAGGCGGGAGCGGTGACGTTGAACAGGAAGTCGTAGGTCGCCCCCGGAAGCACGTCGTTGCAGAGGAACGCGCGGCCGTCGCTGGGCTTCGTCATGTAGCCGCCGCAGTTGAAGGCAGTCCACATGAGCTGGTTGCTCCCGGTGCCCGTGTACACGGCGCCGAGGCGATGGTTCGTGGCCGCCCGCCACGTCGTGGAGCCGACGTTCCGCACGCGGACGCGCACGGGGGCCGTCACCCCCGGTGCGATCGTCGCGGGAACGCTACTCGCGGCGGCCTGGATCTCGGCGTCGTTGACCGACTGGACGGCGAGAGTCCACGCGGCCGCGGTTCCGAACCACTGGACTCCGTCCTGGACCATCCGCACCGAGAGGGTCAGGGACCCCGATGCGTTCGCGGCGGCGCTGACGTTGAACGTGAAGTCGTACGACGCGCCCGGCGCCACGTCGTTGCACAGGTATACGCGGCCGTCCGTGGGTGTCGTCATGTAGCCGCCGCAGGGGAACCCGCTCCACGAGATCTGGTTGAGAGTGCCCGTGTACTGCGCGCCCAGGCGGTGATTGGTGCCCGCCTTCCACGTCGTCGTGCCGTTGTTGCGCACGTGGAGGCGCACGGTGATCGTCCCCCCGGGCGCGATCGCGCCGGGCACGCTGCTGCTCGCGGGCTGGATGTCGGCGTTGTTCTGCGCGGCGGCGAAGCGTCCGGCGAGCAGGAAGAATCCCGCCAGACAGGCGACCGTGGCCCTGGACGCGATCATTTATCGAAGCTCCTATTCTGGGCTGCGAGCCTGACGGCTCGTCGGACGGCTGCAATGTTGGAGGGGATACTCTTTGGTACCATCACTTGCGCCACACGACAATGAGTCATTCCCGCACGGTTAACGCGGTGCGGCAGTCGTGAAGCCAGGATCGGATAGTCGTTAGCCACACACGCGCACTTCTGGCGCGTTCGGCATCTTCTCTATTGACGCCGGCGCTCGCTCGAGAACGACGCGAACCCACGTCCTCGTTTGACACCGTCGTGCCCGAGGCTCGATCGTAGCCACCGCGGTCATGACCACGGGCATCGTCGTCGTGTTCTTCCTCGTCTACCTGGGCATGGTGCTCGGAGGGCTGCCGTTCCTCCAGCTCGACCGAACCGGTGTCGCCCTCCTGGGAGCCATCGCCCTCATCGGGATGGAGGCCGTCAGCCCCGGCGAGGCCGCACGGGCGATCCACCTGCCGACCATCCTGCTTCTGTTCTCGTTCATGGCCGTCTCCGCCCAGCTGCAGCTCGGCGGGTTCTATCCCTGGGTTGCCCTCAAGGTCGCGGGGTTGCCGCTCTCGCCGGCAGCGCTCGTGGGGGCCGTCGTCGTCGTCGCCGGCGTGCTCTCCTCCGTCTTCAGCAACGACATCATCTGCCTGTCCATGGCCCCGGTCCTCGCCGAGGCTTGCGTGCGACGCGGGTTGAACCCGGTCCCGTACCTCCTGAGCCTCGCCTGCGCCGCGAACGTCGGCTCGGCGGCGACCCTCATCGGCAACCCGCAGAACATGCTGATCGGCAGCGCGCTCGGGCTGTCGTTCGCCGGCTACCTCGCGGAGGCCGCCGTTCCCGTCGTCCTCGGGCTCGCCGCCACCTGGATCGTCGTCGTCCTTCAGTCCCGCGGACGATTCGCGCGGATCGAGCCGGCCGAAGGTGTGGACGATGTCGACCGCATTCCCCGCCTCGACCGGTGGCAATCCACGAAGGGGTTGACGGTCGCCTTCGCGCTCCTGGTCGTCTTCCTCTTCACGCCGTGGCCGCGCGACGTGGCCGCGCTCGTGGGGGCGGGAATCCTGCTCACGAGCCGGCGGATGCACTCGAACAAGACCCTGGGGCTCGTGGACTGGGAGGTCCTCGTCCTCTTCACCGGCCTCTTCGTCGTCAACCACGCGTTCCAGCAGACGGGGCTGGTCGGGCAGCTCGTCCGCGACCTCGCCGCGGCCGGCTTTCCTCTCGAGCGCCCGCTTCCCCTGTTCGTCACGACGGTCGTGCTCTCGAACGTCGTTTCCAACGTCCCCGCGGTGATGCTCCTGCTCCCCGTCGCGAAGCCCGCGCTCGCGGGGCCGCTCCTCGCCCTCGCCACCACGCTCGCGGGAAACCTGCTGATCGTGGGGAGCATCGCCAACATCCTCGTGGTGGACGCCGCGGCGCGGCGGGGGATCCGCATCGGCTGGAAGGAGCACGCGCGGATCGGCATCCCGGTGACCCTCGTGACCCTGGCGATCGCGGCCGCTCATCTCGCGTGGCGGATGCGCTGAGCCCTCGCGAGCCCGCGAGGCTTGAATCGCCGCGGCGGGTCGAATAGCGTTAGCGCCCGTGCCGAGCGGTCCTCCGGGCGAGCTGCCCCTCGCCGGCCTCACCGTCCTCGACTTCACTCGAGTCCTCGCCGGTCCCTTCTGCACGATGCTGCTCGGAGACATGGGCGCCGAGGTGATCAAGATCGAGGACCCGCGGCACGGCGACGAGACGCGCGAGTGGGCGCCCTTCGTCGGGGGCTGGAGCACGTACTACCTCGGGACGAACCGCAACAAGAAGAGCGTCGTCCTGGACCTGAAGTCCCCGGAGGGCCGCGAGACCGTCGAGGCGCTCGTCCGCCGCGCCGACGTGCTCGTGGAGAACTTTCGGCCGGGCACGCTCGAGCGGCTGGGGCTCGGGCCCGACCGCGCGCGCTCGCTCAACGAGCGTCTCGTCTACTGCTCGATCTCCGGCTACGGCGCGGCCGGACCCCGCGGCGGGCTTCCCGGCTACGACCTCGTCATCCAGGGCGAGTCGGGACTCATGGACGTCACCGGCTTTCCCGAGACCGGCCCCACGAAGGTCGGGGTGGCGATCACGGACTGCCTGGCCGCGCTCTACGCCGTGCAGGGCATCCTGCTCGCTCTCTACGCGCGGACGCGGACCGGGAAGGGGAGGGTCGTGGACGTGGCGCTTCTTGACTCCGCGGTTTCGATCCTCGGCCTGCCCGCCGGCATCGTCGCCGCCACGGGGAAGAGCCCGGGCCGGCTCGGCAACGCGCACCCGTCGCTCGCGCCGTACGAGCCTTTCCCGGCGAAGGACGGCCAGGTCGTCGTCGCGGTAGCCAACCCGCGCCTCTGGTCGCGGTTCTGCGCCGCGGTGAACGCCCAAACGCTCGAGAACGACCCGCGCTTCGCCACGAACACGCTCCGCCTCGCCAACCGCGCCGCGCTGAACGACGCCATCGCCGCCCTCTTTCGCGACCAGACGGTGGACTCGCTCCTCGACCGCCTCGTCACCGCCGGCGTACCTTGCGGACGCGTCCGGACGATCGAGGACGTCCTCGCCGACCCTCAGCTCGCCGCGCGCGGCATGCTGCTCGATCTCGCCGTCGGCGACAGCTTTGTCACCGTTCCGGGAAATCCCGTGAAACTCTCAGAGACGCCCCCGCTTCCCGCGGCGCCGCCGCCCGCGCTCGGGCAGCACACGGAAGAAGTCCGGCGCACGCTCGGGAAGGCGAGAACGAAGAGACGTTAGGTGGCGCGTCAGCGGGAGACGGCGACGGTGCGCCGCAAGGCCAGGTCTCCCTCCGCCGAGGATCCGCCGACCATCAGCTCGACACGTCCCGGCTCGACTGTCCACGCGCGCCGGGCCACGTCCCAGTAGGCGAGGTAGAGCTTCACGACCTCGTCGCCGGCCCGGGCGCGGTCGTCATCGAAAGAAAAGTCGGCGAAGTCTACCGCGGGGTCCTCGGTCTGGCACAGCGTATGCACAAACCCATCGCGAGGACCCGGCACAGGGTGTAAGTCGTGCCGGCGGAGGTGCTTCCTTGAAACCATTTCTTTCCGCTCTTTTCATCTTTACTCTGGCCCTCGGCGGAGTCGTCGCCCTGGCCCAGGACCAGGCCACGCAGCAGCCCCAGGCGCCCCCCCACACCGCGCCCGCTCAGACGGTGAGCGGAACCGTCGTCTCGTCGGGCAACATCTCGTTCTCGATCCGGACCGACGACGGCACCGTGAGGACCTTCCTCATCACGAGCACCACGGGCGTGCCGGGCGGAGGCTTCGCGCCCGGCGACTCCGTGACGGTTGCCTATCAGCCGATCGACGACGAGCACGCGGCCGCGACGAGCATCGCGGTGGTTGGCGCACAGCCTTCGACGGGGACGGCGACGTCGGGAGCATCGAGCGGAGTCGTGTCCGACACGACGGACCACTCGGAAACCTGGAGGACGCTCGCTCTCGCCGGAATGATCGTCCTGCTCGTGGCGCTCGGTGTCACGATGCTCGCTGGCCTGGCTCGGACGTCGCGGACGGGGCGGCACACCACGGTCTAGCCGCGCTCGCGCGTCGACAATCCGCCGCGCCTGCGTCCAAGGAACGTCGTGATGCCGGCGACCGGCATCACGATGTTCCGGGCTGCAAGCTGCTCCTCCGATGACAGGGCCGGTTGCACTGCCGGAGGGTGGATGAGCCGTCGAACGGGAATCCCGCGAGGTGTCATCCTGGCCCTCACGGCGGCGGTCCTGTTCGGGCTCAGCACGCCGGCGGCCAAGCCGCTGCTCGGAGACGTGGACCCGGTGCTCCTCGCGGGACTGCTCTACGGCGGATCCGGACTGGGCCTTTCCCTGACCCGGTTGGTGCGAGGCGGCGCGGGCGAGGCGCCGCTGACGCGCCGGGACGCTCCCTGGCTGGCGGGAGCCGTCGCCGCGGGCGGCATTCTCGGTCCCGTGCTCCTGCTCGTGGGCCTCAGGGCAACCCCCGCGTCGACCGCCTCGCTCCTCCTCAACCTCGAGGGTGTCTTCACCGCGCTGCTGGCCTGGTTCGTCTTCCGCGAGAACTTCGATCGCCGGATCGCGGCCGGCCTGTTGCTGATCGTCGCGGGGGGTGTCGTGCTTGCCTGGCCGTCGGGCGGCGGAGCGGGATTCACGAGGGGCGCGCTGGCGGTCGCCGCCGCCTGTCTCTGCTGGGCCGTCGACAACAACCTCACCCAGCGCGTGTCGGGAGGCGACCCCGTGCAGGTCGCCGCGATCAAAGGCGCCGTGTCGAGTGCGTTCAACGTCGTCGTCGCGCTGGCCCTCGGAGCCGCCTGGCCCTCGGCCATGGTCGTCGGCCTTTCGCTACTCGTGGGGTTCGTCGGCTACGGCGTGAGCCTCGCCCTTTTCGTCCTCGCGCTGCGCGAGGTCGGCACGGCGCGGACCGGAGCCTACTTCTCGATCGCGCCGTTCGTCGGGGCCATCGGCTCGCTCGCTTTCCTGGGTGACCCGTGGCGGCCAGGCCTCGCGGTCGCCGGCCTGCTCATGGGCGCGGGAGTCTGGCTACACGTCCGAGAGCGCCACGAGCACGAGCACCAACACGAGGCTCTAGTCCACGCGCACCGGCATGTGCACGACGAGCACCACCGGCACGCGCACGGCCCAGGCGACCCCGAAGGCGAGCCGCACACGCACGAGCACCGCCACGATCCGTTGCTCCATGCGCACCCGCACTATCCCGACCTGCACCACCGCCACGCGCACAAGGCCGAGTGACGGCTCCTTCTATCGCGACTCGGCCAGCGCCACCGCATCGGCGCCCGCTGGAAATCGGAGCCGGCCAGACGCATCGTTCGCGGCACGCCACACGACCTCCGCGACGTCGGACTCGGTCGTCACCGCCGCCGGCCCGTGCCCGATCGCGGCGAGTATGCGCTGCGCGAAAGGCGCGTAGGCCTCGGGAATCAGACCATCCATGCGCGGTCCCGTGTTGCTCGTGAAGCGTGTGGTCGGCCCGTATCCCGGCTCGACGAGCTTGACGCGCACGTCGAAGGCCGCGAGCTCCAGCGCGAGCGACGCGGTGAACGCTTCCACGGCCATCTTGCTCGCGGTGTAGACGGCCACGAGGGGCATCGGCGTCAAGGTCGCGCTCGAGGTCACGTTCACCACGACGCCCGACCTCCGCTCTCGGAACCGGGGCAGCACTGCCTGCGTCATCGCCATGACGCCGAAGGTGTTCGTCTCGAACACCTCGCGCACCGTGGCCATCGGCGTGGCCTCGAACGCGCCGAAGAGCCCGATGCCGGCGTTGTTGACCAGCACGTCGATGGGCCCGCTCGCCGCGAGCGCGGCTTCGATGCTCTTGGGCTTCGTCACGTCGAGCGCCACCACGCGAAGCCGGTCCGACCGGGGCAGGAGATCCTCGCGAGGCGTTCGCATCGTGGCGATCACGTTCCAGCCCTGCGCATGGAAGTGACGCGCGGTCTCGAGGCCGTAGCCCGAGGAGCAACCGGTGATCAGCACAGTGTTCATGCTGCACAAGGTAGGGGCGCCGCGTCGGACGCGCTATCATGTGGAGTCCACATTTCGTTTGCGAGCGTCCAGGAATGAGTGACCCGCTCTCGGAGGTGATCGCGCTGCTCCAGCCTCGTGCCGTGTTCTCGAAACGGATCAGCGCCGCCGGTCGCTGGGCCGTCGCCTATTCGGCCTTCGGCCACCCGAGCTTCTGCGCGGTGCTCGAGGGCCGTTGTCGTCTCGCCGTGGAGGGCCAGCGCGCCCTCGCGCTCGAGGCGGGCGACTTCCTGCTCCTGCCCGCGACGCCGGGCTTCACCATGTCCGGCTTCGAGCCGGCAAAGCCCGTGCGGTTCGACCCGAAGGTGACGTCCGCGCAGGTCGGCGACGTCCGGCACGGCCGGCGCGGTGGTCGCCCCGACGTACGGCTTCTCGGAGGCTGGTTCGCCTTCGATTCGCCCGATGCGGCGCTGCTCGTGTCGCTGGTGCCGGCGCTCGTGCACGTGCGCGGCGTCCGGCGGCTGTCGGTGCTGGTGCAGCTCGTCGCCGAAGAGGCGGGCGAGCGGAGGTCGGGCCGAGACCTCGTGCTCCAGCGACTGGTGGAGGTCCTGCTCGTCGAAGCGCTGCGGTCGACGTCGGGTGAGGACGCGCCTCCGGGCCTGCTGCGCGGGTTGGCCGATGCGCAGCTCTCGCCCGCGATCCGGCAGATCCACGACCAGTTCGCCCGCTCCTGGACGGTGGCCGAGCTCGCGAAGACGGCGGCGCTCTCGCGCTCGGGATTCTTCGAGCGCTTCACGCGGAGCCTGGGCCTGCCGCCCATGGAGTACCTGCTCGCCTGGCGCATGGCCGTGGCGAAGGACCTGCTCCGGCGTCGCGACCTGGCGCTGGCCGAGGTTGCGGAACGCGTGGGCTACGGCTCGGCGAGCACCTTCAGCACCGCGTTCAGCCGACACGTGGGCCTGCCGCCGAGCCGCTACGCGCGCGAGCATGTATCCGAGCGGCCGTGAGCGTTCCTGCCGTAGACGTGACCAGCTCCGACTTCAAGGCCGTCGCGCACGCGTACTACGCGCGCCTGCGTGCCGAAGCCCCGGTCCATCCCGTCAAGCTCCCCATCGGGCCGGTGGCCTGGCTCGTGAGCCGGTATGACGACGTCGCGGCGCTGCTGAGGGACACGCGCCTCGCGAAGGACCGGAGGAACGCGCTGGGGAGCCGGCCGTTCAGCCGACTGCCGGGGATCCTCGGCTTCCTTCAGGCGATCGAGCGGAACATGCTCGACCTCGACGCGCCGGATCACACGCGCCTTCGGAGTCTCGTCCACCTCGCCTTCACTCCGCGCCTGGTCGAGCGCATGCGCGCGCGGATCGAGAGCTTGTCGGAAGAGCTCCTGTCGAGGGCGCTCGCCGCGGGCGGCATGGACCTCATCTCAGCGTACGCGCTCCCGATCCCGCTCACGGTGATCTCGGAGATGCTCGGGATCCCCGCCGCCGATCAGCTTCGCTTCCACAAGTGGTCGAACGCCATTCTGGCCGCCACCGCCGGCCCGAACCTCTTCCGGGTGCTGCCGGCCCTATGGAGGTTCGTGCGCTACATCCGCCACGTGATCGCCGCCAAGCGGGCGCAGCCGCAGGACGACCTGATCTCGGCGCTCGTGCAGGTCGAGGAGGCCGGCGAGCGGCTGCGCGAGGACGAGTTGGTTGCGATGGTCTTCCTGCTGGTCGTCGCCGGCCACGAAACGACCGTGAACCTGATCGGGAACGGCGCGCTGGCGCTGCTGCAGTTCCCCGAGCAGCTGGCACGGCTGCGAGACGATCGTGGGCTCGACGCCACCGCGGTGGAGGAGCTGCTGCGTTTCTACAGCCCGGTCGAGGTCTCGACCGAGCGCTACGCGCGCGAGGAGATCCAGATCGCCGGCGTCACCATCCCGCGGGGCGCCCTCGTGTACGGGGTCCTGTCCTCGGCGAACCGCGACGAGACGCAGTTCGAGAAGCCCGACGTTCTCGACCTGGGGCGCGAGAGGAACCGCCACCTGGCCTTCGGACAAGGCATCCACTACTGCCTGGGCGCCCCGCTGGCCCGACTCGAAGGCCAGATCGCCCTGCGGACGCTCCTCGATCGCGTGCCGACTCTTCGTCTGGCCGCCCCTGAGTCCAGGCTGCGCTGGCGCAAGGGCCTCAACCTGCGGGGACTCGAAGCGCTGCCTGTGACCTGGTGACGGCCGCGACTTGTCCGATCCCGTTCAGTGTCGACGCCGCGCGGCGAGGTTGAGCCAGCGCGACCGCACGCCTACTCAGTTCGGCAGCGACAGGTCGAACGCCGCGGCCAACCCGTCAGCCACCGCGAGGCCGGAGAGCGTCGGCACCAGGCGCTGACCGCCTTGCGACCCCGCGCGCACGACGATGCGCCCCTCATCGACGAGACGCGTGACCAGCGCGTCGTTCGCGGCCAGCAGGTCGACGCCGTAGCTCGCTCGCAAACCGTCGAGATCGATTCCCGCCGTGGTGCGTAGGCCGAGAAGCAGCGCCTCCGCCGCCAGGTCCTTCGGACCCAGGAGCTCCTGCGCCTCGATCGGACGCTCGCCCGCCGCGACTCGTCGATCCCAACGCGGCGTGCCACGCTCGTTCCACCAACGCCGAGCCGGCGCTGACGCGTCCGCGAAGCGGACCGTCGAAGAAGAGCGAGGAGGGGCTTCGCCCCGACGAGCGAAAGACGCGTCGGAGCCGGCCAGCGAGTGCGCCGATGGGCCGAGACCGAGGTACGGCGTGTGGTCCCAGTACTTGCGGTTGTGCCGCGACTGGTGGGCGGGCCCGCGCGCGAAGTTGGACACCTCGTATGCCGGCCAGCCCGCATCCGCCAGGAACCGGTGCGTGAGCTCGAAGAGGGTCGCCTGGTCGTCCTCGGGAAGCTCCGACAGCTGGCCGTGCTTCGCCCGCACCCCGAACCGGGTGCGCGAGTGGATCGTGAGCTGATAGCACGACAGGTGCTGCGGCTCGAGCGAGACGGCAGTGGCCAGCTCGAGCTGCCATTCCGCCGCGGTCTGTCCGCACCGACCGA
>JBKPBQ010000525.1:0-4549 GCA_046726955.1 Acidobacteriota bacterium | reverse complement strand
AAGAGACAGCGCCCACTCTAAACGGATCCTTCCGAAACTCGAAGCGGCGGAAGTCGATTTTCCGCAAGCTGACTTGATTGCCGTAGTAACTACGCGCGGGAAAAGGGGCAAAATCGCGGGGCCGCTACGGTAACTTACGGGCCTGTTACTTCACGCGTCGCGGGAAACCGCCCGTAATGCGGGGTGTCAGGGCCCTGCAGGGCGGGCGGCCAGCCGATTGGAGGAGAGTCCGATGAGAACCGTCGTCGCCGTGGTCGCGGGTGGCCTCCTGGCAGGCTCGACCCTCGTCGCCCAGGACGTCTCTCCCAACGTTCCGATCTCGCCTAACGCCCCCAAGTACGTGAAGAGCGTCAAGGCGCCCGGGCTCGAGATCCGCTTCCTCGACTTCCGGTGGGACGAGACGGCCTTCGCCGCCATGGAGAAGGGGGGCTCCCACCCCGCCGCTCAGCGGAGCTGGGTGCTCGCCCGGCTCATGCTGCAGACGGACCCCTACAAGTGGCAGGGCAAGCTCATTCCGGTGGGCCCCGCCCTCCTCGTGCTCAACCCGTCGCGCGGAGGCGCGCCCGCGACGCTCGACATCCGCTACATCGACATGCGCGAGGTCTTCGTGGACATGAACGTGATCGCGGAGCCGCCGGCGACGGAGACCTACCAGAAGATGCCCGCCGTGTTCCAGAAGGTGCCGGCGGTCGCCGGCAACCTCGAGCTCGGTCTGCAGGAGAAGCCGGCCGGCTACGACATCACCGTCCACTACGGGGACCGCCAGGCGACGGTGACGCTCGATCGCTAGCGTCGGCCGAAAGATACCTTGAGACGCGACGGCGCAGGCGCCAGAATTCCGGCGTCATAAACATCGTCGCATGTCCTTTTTCCCGCGTCTCGCGCAGGCCCCGAGCCGGCGGTGGAGCGTAGCCGCGTTGCTGCTGCTGCTCCTCTTCGCCTACCGGCTCGCCTTCGGCCTGTGCGACGAGTTCTGGTTCGTGGACGAGCTGCAGGTCTACCTGATCGGCCTCAAGTTCTACTCGACACGGCACTGGCCGTTCTTCGGGCCCGACCTCGTGCTCCAGAACACCGTGCTCTCGCAGATCCCGGGCGCGCTGCAGGGGCTGCTCGTGGGCCTGCCGCTCTTCCTGGCGCCGGTGCCCGAGGCGCCGGCCGTGCTGCTGAACGTGCTCTCCTTCGGCGCCCTCGTCTTCCTGGCTGAGTACGGCCGGCGGCGCGTGCCCACCATCCCGCGCTGGGTCGTCTACGGCCTCGCGCTCAGCCTTCCCTGGACGCTCTTCTACTCGACCCACGTCGTGAACCCGTCGTACGTCCTGTTCGGTGCCGTCCTCTTCTGGGTGGGCACGACCGAGGCGGTCGTCTTCGCCGACCAGCCGCTCCTCCCGCGACGCCTGGCCGACTACCTGGTGGGCTTCGGCCTCGTGTGGGTCAGCCAGCTCCACATGTCGTGGACGCTGCTCCTGCCCTTCGCGGCGGCCACGTGCTTCGTCCGGCTCCGCCGGCGGGAGGGCCTGCCCGCGCTGGGCGCGCTCGCCCTCGGCGGCGCGACGGTGGGCGCGCTCGTCGCTCCCACCCTCCTCCTCTACGCCCCCGTGGCCGTGTTCAGCACGCACGTCGCGGTGCAGTTCAGCCCCATCAACGCCCGCGACTTCGTCTCGATCGCCGCCAAGTTCCTCTCCTTCGCCAGCTACGAGCTGCCCCGCTTCATCGCCTCCAACAACCGCGCGCGGCTCTTGTGGCTGACGTCCGACTGGAGGGTGGCTCCCTTCGCGTTCTTCTCCCTCGTCGTCGGGCTCCTCCAGCCCGTCGCCTTCTTCTTTCTCTGGTTTCGACGGAGGGAGTCCGCGCCGGGCTGGACCGGGATGAAGACGCTGGCGGCGGCCACGATCGTGGTCACGTGGCTCGCCTTCCTCTTCACGGTGCGCGCGCCGTGGGCGCTCACCTTCTACGTGGTCTTCCCGATAGCCTTCCTGTACTCGCTGTTCTGCTACGCGTTCTTCCTGAAGGGCCGGGTCTGGTTGTTCGTGGCCGCCTTCGCCCTCGTCTCGGGCCTCGTCACCGAGACGGCGCTTGCCTACCGCAACCTCGTCGACCGATCGCACTACCCGGAGCGCGGCTCGCTCTACCTCGACCGCGATCGCGTGGCGCGGGCGATCGCCGCCCACGACTACCACCGCCTCGGCGAGCGCCGCGAGGGATCGTTCTACTGAGTCAGCGCCGGCGGCGGCGTCTGCGGAAGCCGCCACCGCCTTCGCGACGGGGAGGCGGCGCGGGCGCGGACGGCTCGTCCTCCGCTTCCGGCGGCGGGGCCTGGAAGTTCTTGCGCAGGAGCAGGGCCACGATGCGGTCGCGGTGCTCGTGCTCCGCCACCCGCCGCGCGATCGGCGAGAACTCCGCGAAGTCCTCGAGCGGCAGGTTCTGGCCTTCCGCGGCGAGGACGGTCACGATGCGGTCCACCTTCCGCGACTGCACCTCCTCGTCGGAGGGGACGGAGAGCTCCTTCACCTCGACGTGGTAGCGCTTCACGAGGCGGTTGAAGTTCATGAGGTCCATGGCCGAGACGAGGCTGATGGCCCGGCCGCTCTTGCCCACGCGGCCCGTGCGGCCCGCGCGGTGGATGTACTGCTCGGGCGAGTCGGGCGTCGAGAAGATGAAGACGTGCGAGAGGTCCTCGATGTCGATCCCGCGCGAGGCCACGTCGGTGGTCACGAGGTGGCGGATCTCGCCGAGGCGGAAGCCGGCCATGACCTTCTCGCGCTTGCGCTGCGGGAGGTCGGACGACAGCATGGCCACCGCCATCCCCTTCCCGCCGAGGAACGTGTAGACGAGGCGCGTCTCCTCCTTGGTGTTGCAGAAGATCATCGAGGAGGCGGGGTTCTCGTACTCGAGCAGCTTGTAGAGCGTCGTCTCCTTGTGCAGCTTTGGAGTCAGGCAATAGAGGTGCTCGACCTCCTTGACGTAGATCTGGTCCTCGGAGAGGAGCACCCACTCCGGGTCCTGCAGGTAGTGGTAGATGAGGCCGCGGATGCCGAGGGGGACGGTCGCCGAGAAGAGCAGCGTCTGCCGCTCCGCGGGCACGAACTCCATGATCTGGCCCATCTCCACCGCGAAACCCATGTCGAGCATGCGGTCGGCCTCGTCGAGCACGAACGTCTTGACCGCGTCGAACTTCAGCGTCCGCCGGCGCAGGTGGTCGAGCACGCGCCCCGGCGTGCCCGCGATCACGTGGGCCCCCGCGCGGATGCCCTCGATCTGCCGGTCCATGGAGTCGCCCCCGTAGACGGACTCGACCTTCACGCCCTTTCCGCGGCCGATCTCCGCGATCTCCTGGGCCACCTGGAGCGCCAGCTCGCGCGTGGGGGCGAGCACCACCGCCTGCACGGCGTCGCGCTCCGGGTCGATCCTCTCGACGATCGGGATCCCGAAGGCCGCGGTCTTGCCCGTGCCGGTTCGCGACTGCACGACCAGGTCCTTGCTGGTCAGCGCCTTGGGGATGGTCTCGAACTGTACGTCGGTAGGGGCCTTGTAGCCCATGGTCTCGAGGCTGGCCAGGGTCTGGGCGGAGATCTCGAGCGCGGCGAAACTGCGGTGAACGGTCACGGTATCCATGAACGACCATTATCGCGGGCGGGACCCCGGCGTCGCAAGCCGGCCGGCCCGCACCTTATAATGAAGAGTTCGAGGAACGACGAAATGATCTGTACACGCTGCGGACAGCCCGGAGACCCGCCGCCTCCCCACCGCGTGCCTTTCCCTCCCGACGTGAAGGAGAAGGTGCTCGCCTCCATCTGCGCCAGCTGCTGGAAGGAGTGGGAGGGGATGGAGGTCAAGGTCATCAACGAGTACCGGCTGAGCTTCATGGAGCCCGAGCACCGGGCGATGCTCCAGAAGACCTGCCTGGACTTCCTGAAGGTCGAGGCGTGATCCACGTCGAGAACCTGAGCAAGCGCTACGGGGACCGCGTCCTGCTCGAGGACGTGTCCTGGCACGTCAAGAAGCGCGACCGGATCGGCCTCTCCGGGCCCAACGGGGCGGGCAAGACGACGCTCCTGCGGATGCTCGCCGGGCTCGAGGAGCCGGACTCGGGCCAGATCCGGATGGCCTCCGACACGACGATCGGATACCTGCCCCAGGACGGGATCGTCCACAAGGGCCGGACGGTCTACGACGAGGTCGTGCTCGCCTTCGAGGAGCTGCTGGCCCTGAAGGAGGAGCAGCACCGGATCGAGGACGCGCTCGCCCACGCCACCGAGGACGGCGACGGGCACGACAAGCTGCTCGAGCGCTACGCGGAGGTGATGGAGCGCTTCAAGCACCTCGGCGGGTACGAGATCGACGCGCGCGTGGCCGACGTCCTGAAGGGTCTGGGCTTCAGCCTCGCGGACCAGCAGCGGAAGACCGAGGAGTTCTCGGGCGGCTGGCAGATGCGCATCGCGCTGGCCAAGCTGCTCCTGGCCCGGCCCAACCTGCTCCTCATGGACGAGCCCACCAACCACCGCGACCTGCCCGCCCGCAACTGGCTCGAGGAGTACCTCGCCGACTACCC
>JBKPBQ010000524.1:0-24569 GCA_046726955.1 Acidobacteriota bacterium | reverse complement strand
CCGTCTCCGCCCACGCTTCGAGCGCCGCGAGGGCGCCCGGCAGGTCGCCGAGCTCGCGGCGGGCCTCCGCGAGGTGGCGCCGCGCGGCCGGATCGGGCATCGCCGCCAGCGCTCGCTCGAGCTCGACCGTCGGCGTCGGATAGTGCACGCGGCGGCCGTCGATCTCGGCGAAGCGCGTCTCCACCGCGAAGAGGCGATCGGCCTCCGTGAGGTCCTCCCAGGGAACGTACGCGGCGGCGCCCACCCCGATCGCGGCGAGAGGGACGAGCAGGAGCCGCCTCACGGCTGCACCAGGAGCGGCCGGCGCGCGAAGCCGCGGTTCTTCGCGCCGTCCACCGCCTCGAAGAAGAGCTCCTGCTGTCCCTGCAGCGTCGCGGGCACGCGGACGACTCCGACGGAGCGACGCTCCGCGGCATCCCAGCGCAGGGGCACGGGCGCGCCGTCGCCGAGGCGCACCGACAGCAGCACGACGTCCTCGTCCGTGCGCACGGCGACGCGCACGGCGTCGCCGGGCCGGGCGACCGTCGGCGCTTCCGGTGCGAGCCGCGGCGCGCGGCCATCCAGCACGAACGTCTTCGACTCGGACACGTGGGCGCCGCTCGCGTCGCGCAGGACGAGCCGGACCGAGTAGCGGCCGTCGGCGAGGCCCTCCGGGACGAGGAACCGGCCCTCCCACGTAGTCGTCCCCGGCCGGCGCACGAGCGGGAGTCGAAGGCCGAAGGGGAAGAGGGCGGTAACCGCGCGCGTCATCGGGTCGCACTCGACGCGCAGCACGGGGTCGCCGGGCTGGATCCGGCGCGGCCGCAGCAGCGAGCGGGGGGCGGCGAGGAAGGCCGTGTAGGGTGTCACGAACTTGTACCGCTTGGAGAGAGCGATGACCTCGTCCACCCACTCCCGCTTCTCGCCCTCGGCCTCGATCCGCAGGAGCAGGTAGTCCACCCTCGCCCGCGCCCACCGCCGGGGCAGGTCACGGGCCTCGAGCGCGCGCTCGGGAAGGGGCGCTTCGACCCGCCCATCCTTTATTAAGGGTGTCAAGGCCTCCCACTGCAGGCGGGAAGGTTCCGCGTACCGTCCGATCCAGCCCGAGAGCGTGCCGGCCGCAAGCGGTTGGGCCAGGACGGCGTAGACATCCCGCAGCTTGGGCTCGCCCCCCGTGACCCGGAAGGGAAGGGCGCCGCCCGTCGTCCGTTCGACCTCGCCCGGCGACACGACGCGCCGCAGGAAGAGGCCTTCCTCGACGTCTGACGCGCCGGGGGCGAGCACCTCCTTCGAGGCGACGCGATAGGCCTCGGGCATCTCCTCGCCCGAGAGGCCGGTGAAGAGCGGGAGGGGGCCGCGACCGGCGGCCAGGGCGGAGGAGGCGACGGGCGGCCCGTCCGTCAGGACCAGGATCCGCCCGCCGTCTCCGGCAAGCCGGCGGGCGACGGCGAGCGCACCCGCGATGTCGCTGCCGGGTCGGAGCGGCCGTGCGCGTAGCGTCTCGAGCGCCTTCGCCACCGCTTCCGGCGAGGCGGAGACGAGCCGCGCCTCGGCGTCCGGCGTCCGGTCGAAGGCCACGAGAGCGAAACGGTCGCGCGGGGTGAGCGTCTCCAGCAGACGCACGAGCCGCGCGTACGCCGTCTCGAGTCCCGACCACCGGACGGAGAGCGACGTGTCGAAGAGTATCGCCAGGCTCACCGGCGGACGGCTGCTCGCGTTAGGCGCGGCAGGGGTGGCAGCGCCGCGCGGCATCATCTCGAGGAGGAAGAAGCCGTCGCGCTCGGGCAGGATCTCCGAGGGCCGCTCCCAGGGCGCGAGCGCGAGGCCGTCGGGCAAGGTGCCCTCGGGATTGCGGAAGGCCGTGAGCCGGAGCGGCGGAGCGGCGCCAGGCCCGATGGCGAGCACGAGGTCGCGGTCGAGCTTCACGTCGGTTCCCGCGAAGACGAGGTCCGAGCCCTCGCGGCGCAGCGCGAGCGCGTCCGGCGAGGGCAGGAGCTCGCCGTCCTCCAGCCGCACGCGAACCTGGAGCGTGCCCGCGACCGGCGGCTCTCCCTCCTGCGGCCGCAGCGCGAGCCGGAACTCCCCGCGCGACTCGCGGAGCGGCACTTCCTGCTGGAACTGCATCTCCAGACGCTTCGTCGCCCAGGGCGGGATGGGAGCGACGCGCGCGGAGAAGGCCGCGCCGGAGGAGACGCGCGCGCCCTCGTCCTCCTCGCCCCGCTGGAGGAGCCCGGGATCGATGCGCTGGCGCGTCAGCTCGTCGTAGATCGCACGGGCGCGCTGCTTCTCGAGGATGACGCCCGGCACGCGCACGAGGTCGTCCCACACCGCGAAGTCGCCCACCGCCGCGGACGGCGGGAGGCGGAAGCGGTACGTCCCCTCCTGCACGAGGCTCGTCCGGTTCTCGAAGACCTGGCGCACGTTCACCCGCGCGTAGCCGCGGGCGATCCCCACGTCCACCGCCATCTCGCGCAGCGCGAGCACGGCCGCGTCCGGCCGCCCGCTGCTCGTGGGGACGAGCAGCCCGGCCTGGGCCTGGAGGACGGGAGCGGAGGCGAGCGACGAGAGGGCGAAGAGAAGGGCGAGGCGCGACACAAGCGTCACTGGGCGTTTCCGAGAGCGGGGAGGGGCAGGCGGACGAGCCCTTCGTCCGTTCCCACCCATAGCTCGCCCGCGCGCGCCGCGAGCGCGGTGACGCGCGGCGAGGGCAAGGGCAGCGCGAGCGGCTCGAACCGCTCTCCGTCCGCGCGGAGCCGCCAGAGACCGCGTCCCTCGGTGCCGGCGAAGACGCGTCCCTCGGCCTCGACGAGCGCGCCCGCGCTCGTCTTCACGCCGTCGGTTTCCGGGAAGGGCTGGAGCTCCGCGCGGTCCCGTGTCCCCTGCACACGCGCGCGCCGCGCGAGACCGCCGCCGTACGTCCCGACGTAGAGCGCCGCGTCGGTGACGAGGAGGGCCTGGACCCACGGATGCGGCAGGTGGCCCTCGTTGCCGGTGGCGCGCCAGCGCACGCGGCGGCCGTCGAGCGCGCCGAGGCCGGAGGGAGTCCCCACGAACAGGCTCTCTCCCGAGGCGAGAGCGGTCGCCTGGTTGCCGGGCAGCCCGTGAAACGCGGACACGAGCGACGCGCCGGGCAGGAGGACACCCTGCGCGTAGCCGATGGCGACGCCCTCGCGCGTGGCCGCGAGCGAGAAGGCGGCGCCCGGACCGGCAAGCGCCGTGAGACGCTCGCCGTCGAAGCGGGCCGCTCCGCGCAAGCTCGCCACGAACATCGTGCCCCCTGCGGGAAGGAGCGCGTTTATCCCCCAGGCGGCGGAGCCGGGCACCTCTCGCCACGCGAGGCCCTTGCCGTCGGCGACGACGAGACCGCCGCCGAAGACTCCCGCCACGATTCGCGAGCCGAGGAAGGACAGCGCGGAGATGTGGGCCGATCCGGCGGGCAGCGCGGGCGGACGCGCCACCGCGAGACGCCAGCCGGCCGCGTCGCGCCGGAAGAGGCCGTCGGGCGTGTCGGCGAAGAGCGTGCCTTCGGAGGCGATGAGGAGAAGCACCGTCGCGGGCAGACGCTCCGCGTGGACGGAAGCCGACGCGTCGAAGCGCCGGACGAGCGAACCGGGGGGAGTCGTCGTGGTCCAGAAGGCCCCCTCGTGCACGACGCCCGCCGCGACCTCCTCGCCTCCCGCGACGGCGGACAGCCTCTCTCCAGGCGCGCCGCGGAGAAGGCCGGTGGCCGTAGCGGCGAACACCTGTCCGGACGCGACGCCCACCGACTCGATCCACGTCTCGTCGGATTCGACGCGGGCTCCGTCGCCGCCCGCGGCTCCGTCGCCCACGCGGAAGAGCCCGTCTTCGCCGCCCGCGAGCACGGCGCCCGGAACGACGGCGAGCGAGCGCACGGGATGCGTGCTCAGCCTCTCGAGCTCCGAGCCGCCCCAGGCCGCGCGGAAGAGTCCCTCGCGCGCGCCCACGAGCAGCTCGCCGCTGGCGGACTCGTCGAGGCAGCGCACGTGCAGCGTCCCGTATCCCGATCGCGCTTCCTCCCACGAGTCCCCCGACCGCCGGAAGAGCCCGCCCGACTCGAGCGCGACCACCGGCCGTCCGCGCCACGACCGGAGCGCTCCCGCGCGCAGCGTCGGAAGGCCGCCGGACAGGTCGTCGCCGCCGGCGCGCACGCCCGAGCCTCCCGCCGTCAGCAGACCCGTGGGAGTCGCGACGACTCCCGAGACCGTCCCGTCGCCCCAGCGCTCGAAGACCGCGCGGGGAACCGCGAGCCGCGTCCACTGCAGGGGGCGGCCCTGCTCGACGGCCTCGTCGAACGAGCGGCCGACCTTGCTTCGGAGCGAGAGGAAAGCCGCGGCCGCGGCCAGGAGAGCGAGGGATGCTGCCGTGAGGGCGACGACGCGTAGGTAGGGGCGCCGACGAGTGCCGATGGTCACGGCCGGTCCACGAGGGACCGGTGTTGCAGAGGGCGTGCCGGGGAGCGGGACGCGTCATCCGCCGTCTTCGTCGGGCGGGCGACGCCTGGCCGTGTCGGATCCCCCACGTCCTGCGTCTTCTTCTTCCCACGAGCCGGGGCCGGCGGAGGCAGCCGCGAGAGCGCGGCGCGCAGCGGCGCGACGTCGCTCGTTGCGGGCTCGAATCCCAGAAGTGTCGCGAGCGTAGGCCCCACGGACGTGGCGGAGACGGAGCCGAGGTTCTTCTCCGCAGTCACTCCCGGCCCGGCGAGGACGAACGACGAAGGCGTGAGGAGTGTCACTGCCGTCTGGCCGTCGATCTGGCGCGCGACGTCGCCCACGATCCCGTCGAGGCTCACCAGGTACTGGTCGTGGAAGCGCCGCAGGCGGCGGGCGACGCCTCCGTCCTTTCCCGCCTCGATCCGCTTCCGCCACTCGACGAGGGCGGGACCGGGCGGGGGGACTTCCGCCAGCAGGACCTCCCAGCGCGTCTTGTCGAGGCCGAAGGCGAGGAGGCGGCTGAAGCTCTGCGCCGCGTTGGTGGCGGTCTCGACGTAGCGCGCCTCCGCGGTGCCGTCTCCGCCGTTCCAGAGCAGCGGCCCGAAGTCACCGCGCAGGTAGGCCTCGTCGCTCGGCTCCGCGAGGACGCCCGCCGCGCTCCCGACGCGCGCGCGGCTCGACACGAAGCCGCGGACGCCGGCCTGGTGGAGGAGCAGCGACTTGCCGTCGGCCCCGAGCGCGAAGAGCCGGAAGGAGACGGGGACCGGTCCCGCCGCGGTAGGCACCAGGAGCGAGGCGAACCCGTCGCTCGCCCCGGGGGCGCGCGGCTTGAGCTTCACCGCCTCGTCCACGTCGCGCGACGGGGCGAGCAGCACGGTGTCCAGTCCGTGCGTCGCGTCCTCGCCGTCGTCGAAGGCAAGGCCGTAGAGCGGCTGGTCCTCCGTCCACACCTCGAACTCGCGCGCTCCCTCGGGGACCTCGCCCGTCCAGCCCTCGGGGTCGCGGAAGGTCGTGTCCTTCTCGGTCCAGACGACGGACGAGATGCGCGGCGACTCCTCGGCGTCCACGAGCGTGAGGTAGCGGCCGTAGTTCGCGCCGTAGCGCTTGCCATCGAGGTAGGGCGTGAAGGGCCGGGCCTCCGCGACGAGCAGCGTCGCCGACGGAACGCCCTGGCGGGCGGCGGCCAGGAACAGGGGATCGCTTCCCGTCGCGGGCATCTCCTCCACGCGGGCCACCGACCCGCGCTGCCGCAGCCGGGAGAGCTGGGGGAGCTGGCCGCGGCCGAGCGCGTCGTCGAAGGTGACGGGAACGCGCAGCAGCACGAGCCGCGTTTCCCCGCGCACGTAGGGGAAGCGGAAGCCCTCGTCGAGGGCGGGGCGTCCGGCGTCCTCCCAGGCGGAGAGCCACAGCGAGCCGAGCGCGGTGGCGGCGGCGTCGAGCCGGGCCACCAGCGAGTCGCCCTCGCGCTCGTAGAGCCGCGAGTAGTAGGCGTCGTCGTAGCGGTCGTCCTCGGGCGTGTCCGCGTAGTCGCGGGGCCCCGCCGACTCGCGGTCGGCCACGAGGGTGTCCGGGGAGCGCG
Source organism: Acidobacteriota bacterium (assembly GCA_046726955.1). GTDB lineage: Bacteria > Acidobacteriota > Vicinamibacteria > Fen-336 > Fen-336 > CAVPGH01. The sequence continues at coordinate 18,560 of JBKPBQ010000524.1, read as the reverse complement.
CGAACGAGTCGCGCAGCACGTCGAAGATGAAGGCGGTGGGATCCTCCACGCGCGCGGCGGCGCCCGGCTCCACGCGATCCTCGATCTGCCGCTCGAACCGGGCCACGAGCTCGCTCTCCCAGCGCGCGTGCACGCCCAGCTGGCCGGTGAGCTGGCCGTCGTAGTTGACGACGGCGTGCAGGGGCACGTGCGCGTCGCCCACGTAGTGCCCGAGCACGGCCGCCCTCTCGAGGATGCGCGCCTCGTCCTTCGCGGCGAAGGCGGCCACGAGGTCGCGGTAGACCTCGGCCACGCGCCAGGGCACGCGCCCGTGCTGGGTGGCCTTGTCCCCGAACCGGGCGAGGTGGTCCGCCTCCAGGAGCGGGATGTCCGAGAAGGGATACGAGCCGAAGGCGTCGAGGTTCATGAAGTGGTTGGGCAGCTCCCCTTCGCGTCCGGAGAGGACCCAGAGGTCGGGGTCGACGGCGTGCTCGCTGATCCAGGCCTCGTTGTTCTCGAAGAGCCCGCGCAAGGGGGCGGGCAGCGTGTGCGTCGCCTGCGCGTTCACGAGGCGGTGGCCGGGGAAGCCCCAGGCTCCCGCCGAGGAGGCAGAGGCGGCCACGAGCAGGAGTGCGCCGAGGAAGCGCACTACTTGAGGTTCACGCTGATGGAAACCGGGACGCCGTTGCGCAGGACGGTCGCGTGCAGCTCGTGCGCGCTCTGCAGACGGGGGTAGAGGCCGATGAGCGTGGGCAGGCCGTCGATGACGGTGTCGTTGATCTGGGTGAGGACGTCGCCGGCGCGGAGGCCGGCCTCGGTGAGCAGGCTGCCCTCGGCGATCCGGGTGAGCGCGATCCCCGTCACGCGTCCGTTCTCCATCACGGGCACCGCCGTCGTCTCCGCGAGGATCCGCGGGATCTCCAGGCTGAGCCGCCGATCGACCTCGCGCTTGTCCAGCGAGCGGGGTGCCCCGGACGCGTCCTCCGCGGGAGCGGGCTCGCGGACCGGCGGAGGCGGCGCCGCCGCGACCGGCATGGGTGCCGTCGAGAGGGCGAGCTCCACGCGCACGCCCTCGAAGTCGAGCGACGCTCCCCGCGGTCCGACCGAGAGGAGCCGGCCCCCGAAGGCCGACTCGCCCGGCGACACCACGCGAGTCTTGCCCCCGGAGCGCAGAACCGCGACGGACCGGTCGGGGGCTCCCGAGACGACGAGGCCCATGAGCCTGAGGTCATCGGGGGCGGCGAGCGTTGCGAGGACGATAGCTACGGCGAGCATCTTCGATACCTGCATCAGAAAGCTAGCCCGGCGTGCCGCGCACTGTCAACGAAGGGATGCTAGAGTCCGGCCCGATGGCCCGGCCGTTCGCGATGGAAGCCCCTCCCGCGCCGGTGGGGCCGGCTTTTCCGAGGCGCTTGCGGACGTTCCTGCTCGAGCGCTGGCTCGGCCGCATCCTCCTGGTCGCGCTCGTCGTGGCGGCGCTGGGAATGGTGGGCCTCCAGATCCCCGTCCTCACCACGATCGCGCGGCTCGTGGTGTGGATCTACGCGATCGTCGGGTGCCTTCGCCTCGTCGCCTTCGCCCTGCGGCGCGTGCTCTGGCGGATCCGCACGAAGCTCCTCCTGTCCTACCTCTTCATCGCCCTCGTCCCCGTCGTCCTCCTCACGCTCTTCTTCTTCATCGCCTCGATCCTGCTCCTGAACCTGATGGCCGCGCACCTCGTGACCGCCGAGATCGACCGCATCGGACAGACCCTCCTCGCGGAGGCGCGCACGAGCCTCGGCGGGCTCCCCGTGGGGGATCCCGTACCCGCGCTGAAGGAGCGGCTCCGCACGCTGGCCGAGCGGCATCCGGGTCTCGCCTGGTCCTTCTTCGAGCGTGGCCGTGCGCTCGCGACCAGCGGAGGGGCTCCGGACAGCCTGCCCGATTGGTGGAAGGGACCGAGCTTCTCGTCGATCGTGCCCGTGGGCGAGTCCGAGCACCTCCGCAGCGCCTGGATGGAGGGTACGCGCACGCTCGTGCTGGAGGTCCCGGTGGACGGCGCGCTCTTCGACGATCTGGAGAGCCGGATGGGGATCCACCTCCTGAGCGCCGGCGGGAAGCTCACCAAGGTCGCCGACACCAAGGGCCTCCGCATCGAGATCGACGACGAGGTGCGTCCCCCGTTCGTGGCCGAGGGGAAGCGCTCGGGCGTCGCCTTCGTGGCCACACCGGAGCGCGTGGACTGGAAGACCGGTGAGCGCGAGTTCGACGCCCTCACCTTCCAGTTCCGGCCCTGGGAGCTCGTCCGCCGGCTGCAGCCGGGCAGCCTCAACATGGCGGACATGCTCGTGGTCGCGCTCGCCGCGGTGGGCGGCGTCTTCCTCGTGATGTACGCGGTCGCGCTCTTCCTCGGGCTCTTCCTCGCCCGCTCGATCACGGGCAGCGTGCACGCACTCTCCATCGGCACCAAGCGGCTTCGGGCCGGAGACTTCGGCCAGACGATCGCCGTCTCCTCGCGCGACCAGCTCGGTGAGCTCGCCGAGTCGTTCAACCTCATGTCGCGCGGCATCCGCGGGCTCATGCGCGAGCAGGCGGAGAAGGACCGCCTGGAGGAGGAGCTGCGCATCGCCCGCGAGATCCAGATGAGCCTCCTCCCGGCCCAGGGGACGGTGACGCTCGCCGGTCTGCGCGTGGCCGCGCTCTGCCTCCCCGCCGCCGAGGTCGGAGGCGACTACTACGATCTCTTGCCCCTCTCCGAGACGAAGATGGGCCTGCTCGTCGCCGACGTCTCCGGCAAGGGCACCTCCGCCGCCCTCTACATGGCGGAGCTCAAGGGCCTGGTGCTCTCGCTCTCGCGGATCTACGACTCGCCGAAGCACCTGCTCGCCGAGGCCAACCGCATCCTCTCCGCGAACATGGACAGCCGGTCGTTCGTGACCATGACCTACGCCGTCGTGGACACCGAGAAGCGGACGCTGCGGCACGCCCGGGCCGGCCACAACCCGATCCTCCACTTCGAGGCGCGCACCGGGAAGACGCACGTGCTCGCCCCTCCCGGGCTCGGCCTCGGCATCGACCGCGGGCCGCGGTTCGAGCAGGTGCTCGAGGAGGTCGAGACCCCGCTCGCGAGCGGCGACCTCTTCCTGTTCTTCACGGACGGGCTCTCCGAGGCGATGAACATGGAGAGCGAGCTCTTCGGGGAGGGGCGCCTGCGCCGGATCCTCGAGCAGGGCGCGGGTATTCCCGGCGAGGAGCTGAAGGAGCGCATACTCGCGGAGATAAGGGCATTCGTGGGGGAGGCCGCGCAGCACGACGACATGACGCTCGTCCTGCTCAAGGTGGTCTAGCCGCCCCGTGAAGAAGGCCCGCGAGGAGGAGCTGCACGCGCTGGAGCGCCGCATCGGCTACCGCTTCTCCGACCTCGACCTGCTCGACCGCGCCTTGACCCACAGCAGCCGCGCGAACGAGGACCCGAGCGGTCGCAGCCGCCACAACGAGCCGCTCGAGTTCCTGGGCGACGCCGTGATCGGCCTCGTCGTGGCGGACCTGCTGCATCGGCGCGATCCCGAGGGGACGGAAGGCAGCAAGAGCCGGGCGCGGGCCCAGCTCGTATCCGCGGCGAGCCTGGCTCGGCGCGCCCAGGAGCTCGGGCTGCCCGACCTCATCGTCCTCGGGCGAGGCGAGGAGAAGACGGGCGGCCGGCAGAAGGCCGCGCTCTGGGCCGACGCCTACGAGGCGCTCCTCGCCGCGCTCTACCTCGACGGCGGCTTCGAGGCGGCGCACCGTTTCGTGCGCTCCGAGTTCGCCCACGACCTGGAGCGGGAGCCGGAGGTGCCCGACGCGAAGAGCGCGCTGCAGGAACTGCAGCAGGGACGCGGGGAGGGCGTCCCGGAATACCGGCTGGCGGCGGAGGAGGGGCCGAGCCACCGCCGGGTCTTCCGCGTGGAGTGCTGGATCCAGGGACGGATGGTCGGCGAGGGCGAAGGGCACTCGAAGAAGGAAGCCCAGCAGGAGGCGGCCCGTCGCGCGCTCGCCCGGATGCGCGCCGAGGAGAGCTAGGCCTCGATCCAGCCGCCGCCCAGGCAGACGTCGCCGTCGTAGAACACGGCGGCCTGGCCGGGCGTGATCGCGCGCTGCGGCGCGTCGAAGCGGACGAGCACCCGGTCGGGTCCTTCGGGAACGATCGTGGCCTCGGCCTCGGCGTGGCGATAGCGAATCTTCACGCCGGCGCGGATCTCGCCGCGCGGCGGCTCGACGGAGAGCCAGTTGACGTCGCGGGCGTGGAGCGTCGTCTCGCCGAGGTCCTCCTCGCCGCCCACCACTACCGTGCGCGAGGCGGGAAGGATGGCGAGCACGTAGAGCGGCCGGGGCGCGTGGAGGCCGAGCCCCCGCCGCTGGCCGACCGTGAACCGGTGGATCCCCGCGTGGCGGCCGAGCGTCTCGCCGTCGCGACCGACGATGGGGCCCGACCGGTCCTCGGCGCCCGCCTGCCGCTCCACGAAGCGCGCGTAGTCGCCGTCGGGCACGAAGCAGATCTCCTGGCTCTCCGGCTTGTCCGCGGTGGGGAGGCCGAGCGCGCGCGCGTGCGCGCGCACCGCGGCCTTGTCGAGGTCGCCCACCGGGAAGACGGCGCGGCCGAGCTGCTCCTGCGTGAGCCCGAAGAGAAAATACGACTGGTCCTTGTTCGCGTCGCGCGCCTTCCGCAGCCGGTGCCGGCCCGTCTCCGGATCCGCGTCCTTGCGGGCGTAGTGGCCCGTGGCCACGACCTCGATGCCGAGCGCGCGCGTCTTGCGGACGAGGCTCTCGAACTTCACCTCGGTGTTGCAGCGCGCGCAGGGCAGCGGAGTCCGGCCCTCCAGGTAGTCGCGGACGAACGGCGAGACGACGCCGTCGGCGAAGGACCGCTCGAGGTTCAAGACGTAGTGCGGGATCCCGAGGCGCGCGGCCACCGCCTTCGCGTCGTGGAGGTCGTCGAGCGCGCAGCAGCGTCCGAACGACGGACCCTCGCCCGCGGTCTGGTCGTGGAGCTGCATCGACACCCCGACGACGTCGTGGCCCGCCTCCTGGAGGAGGGCCGCCGCCACCGAGGAATCGACGCCGCCGGACATGGCGGCCACGACGCGCATGCTCTGGTCCTAACGCGCGGGGTCCACGCGCAGCGTCGCCTTGTAGTCGGACGGAGCGACGGGCCGGCCGCTGTACGGGTAGGGCTGGAGGGCGCTCAAGGTGAGACTCCAATCGCCGACGGTCGCCTGCCGGCCGCGGTTCGCGTCCGTGTGGAGCGAGACCGGGCTACCGGGAACGCCGCGCCGCGTCACCGCGAATACCGCCTCGGCGTCGCCGGCCCACACGCAGACTGCGTCCGCGGGACAGCGCGAGTCCTGCGCGACGTGCGAGAACTGGAGGTCGAAGTCGGCTCCCTGGACCGACACCGAGTCTCCCGCCTTGAGCTCGAACTCCCGGCCCGTGGGGACGGAAGGCGACACCGGGTTGTGCGCGCAGGCCGCGGCGGTCAGGAAGACGAATACGAAAGGGACGAGTCGCATGATCGGTACTCCCGGCTCTCCGGTGAACAGATCAATGTAGCACGCCCGGACGGCGCGGTTCCTCGCAACCTCGGTTAGACTGGGCCCTGCATGGACGCCGGCGACGGTCGCGAGCCCGGCGGCTCGTCGGGCGAGTACGACGTCATCCGGCCGACCACGCCGTGGTGGCTGTGGGCGCTCGCGATATTCCTGACCGCGGCCGTCGTCTACGCCCTGCTCGACGCCGCGAACGCGCCGCCGCCGGGCGGCGTGGTCTTCCCCTACTAGTCCACGTCCGTCACGATGAACATCAGCACGTGGCTGCCGATCCGGAACTCCATCTGGTTGCCGAGCTGGTGCTGCTCGATGCGATCGAGGTCGACGAAGGTCCCGTTCGTGGACCCGAGGTCGCGGAGGATGGCCGAGTCTCCGATGATCTCGAGGGCGGCGTGGGAGCGCGAGGCCTCGGGGTCGTCGAGGTTGATGTCGGCCCCCGAGCGGCCGATGGTGGTGCGCGTCTTCGTGATCGGGTAGATCTGGCCGGTGGCCTCGCCCTGGATGACCGCGAGGGAGAAGCGCTTGTCGCGGGGTAGCTCGATGAGCCCCATCCGGTGCGCGTCCTTGCCGGACACCGTGGCGCTGCCGAACTCCGGCGCGGCCGGCGCCGGGGGATCGACGACCATGTTCCGCTTCGTCTCGAGCGCCTCGCGCGCCGGCGGCTCCGGCGGGGGAGCGGTCACGGGAGGGCTGCCGGGGGGGAGCGTGAACGCCCCGAGCAGCGGGTTCTCGATCTCGATCGTGCTGCCGCACTTGGCGCAGCGCGTCTTGGCCTTCGGCCGGTCGCCCAGCTTGGTCTCGTCGAACTTGTACTTGGCCTGGCAACTCGGGCAGACGATGATCATTTGAGGCGTTCCCTCCCGATCCGGGACCAGGGCTCCGGACGGATGGAAAGAGGATAATACGAATCGGGCCGGGCGGGCGGGCCCATTGTTAGAATGGTCGAGTCCGAAGGGTCGAAACGCCTACGGACGCGACAAAGATCGCTTCAACGAGGAGGAGAAGTGAGCCACGACGGGATCCTCTGGCTCGATGACGAGGAAGAGGACTACGAGGACGAGGACGACGACCTCGTGGACGAAGACGAGGCTGACGACGACGAGGACGACGACGAGGACGACGACGAGGACGCCGACGAGGACGACGACGAGGACGCCGACGAGGACGAGGACGAGGACGAAGACGAGGACTTCGAAGACGAGGACGAGGACTTCGACGACGAGGACGAGGATGACGACGAGGATGACGACGAGGATGACGACGAGGATGACGACGAGGATGACGACGAGGACGAGGACTTCGACGACGAGGACGATGAGGACGACGAGGACGACGAGGAGCGCGAGGAGGACGAGTGAGGCAGCGCGTGGCTAGCCTCCGTCTCGCATGACGGCCTCCGTTCCGGTCCCGCTCCTGCCGCGTCCCGAGTGGATCCGCGCCCGCGCCCCGCTGGGCACGGGATACGAGCGTTTGCGCGGCCTCATGCGCGAGCTCGACCTGCACACGGTGTGCGAGGAGGCCCGCTGCCCGAACGTGGGCGAGTGCTGGAATCGCGGCACCGCCACGTTCATGATCCTCGGCGACGTCTGCACCCGGGCCTGTGGGTTCTGCGCCGTCAAGACCGGTCTCCCCGGCCTCCCTCCCGATCCCGAGGAGCCGCAGCGAGTGGCGGACGCGGTGGCGCGCATGGGCCTCCGCCACGCCGTCATCACCTCCGTGAATCGCGACGACCAGAAAGACGGCGGGGCGGCTATCTTCGCGGCCGTGGTCCGGGAGATCCGCGCCCGCGTCCCCGGCTGCGCGGTCGAGCTCCTCATTCCCGACCTCAAGGGCGACTGGGCCGCCCTCGAGGTGATCCTGGCCTCACGTCCCGACGTGCTCAACCACAACACGGAGACGGTGCCTCGCCTCTATCGCACCGTGCGGCCGGGGGCGAGCTTCTCCCGCTCGCTCGAGCTCCTGCGCCGCTCGCGGGAGGCGGGCCTTCTGACCAAGAGCGGGATCATGGTCGGTCTCGGTGAGGAGTGGGACGAGGTGCTCGACACCATCCGCGCGATCCGCGCGGCGGGCACGGACGTCCTGACCGTGGGGCAGTACCTTCGCCCCTCGCCGTCGCACCTGCCGATCGTGCGCTACTGGACGCCCGAAGAGTTCGCGAGGCTGCGCGAGCTCGCACTCGGGCTCGGCTACTCGCACGTCGAGTCCGGCCCCCTCGTGCGGTCCTCGTACCACGCCGAGGAGCACGTCCCCCGCTAGTACGCCGCCTGGCGCTGGCGCTCCAGGCAGGCCGCCAGCGCGAGCACCGTCCGGTCCACGTCCGCCTCCGTCGTCGACCGTCCCAACGAGAGCCGGAGCGAGCCCTGGACGCGCTCGGGCCGAAGTCCCATCGCCGCGAGGACGTGCGAGGGCTGGGTGCCGCCGGCGGCGCAGGCGGCACCGGTCGAGACCGCGATCCCCTCGAGGTCGAGCGCCATCACGAGGCCCTCGGCCTCCGCGCCTTCGAACGAGACGTTGGCCGTGTTGGGAACCCGGGGCCCCTCCCCGTTCCGGCGCGCTCCCGGAAGCGCGAGGAGTCCCGTCTCCAGGCGATCGCGCAGGGCTTCCAGCCGTCGCGCCTCGGCCTCGAGGGAGGCGCGCGCGACGGCCGCCGCCCGGCCCATGCCCGCGACGCCCGCGACGTTCTCCGTGCCCGCGCGCCGGTTGCGCTCCTGCCCCCCGCCGCGCAGCAGCGGCTGCATGGGCGTTGCGCGGCGGACGAAGAGGGCGCCCACCCCCTTCGGGCCGTAGAACTTGTGCGCGGAAACCGAGAGCAGGTCCACGTCGAGCGCGTTCACGTCCACCGGGATCTTACCGGCGGCCTGCACCGCGTCGCAGTGCACGAGCGCGCCCCGCTCGTGGGCGAGGCGGGCCGCTTCCGCCACCGGCTGCACGACGCCCGTCTCGTTGTTGGCGAGCATGGTCGACACGAGCGCCACGCCGTCGTCCAGCTTGGAGCGCAAGTCGTCCAGGTCCACGAGACCGGCTTCCGTTACGCGGACGGTCGCCACCGGCCAGCCCTCCTCGCCGAGCGCCTCGAGCGTCCGGACGACTGCGTGGTGCTCGATCGTCGTGCAGACGATCTTGCGGCGCGGCTCCTTGGTCCGCGCGGCTACCCCCCGGAGGGCGAGGTTGTCCGCCTCGGTTCCGCTTCCCGTAAAGACGATCTCGGCGGGAGGGGCGCCGACGAGCGCGGCGATCTCCCGCCGAGCCTCCTCGACGACCGCCCGCGCCTTCTGGCCGTACCAGTGCAGGCTGGAAGGATTGCCGAACCCCTCCCGCAGCACCGCGACCATGGCCTCGATCGCGCTCGGGTCGAGCGGCGTCGTCGCGTTGTGGTCGAGGTAGATGCGGTCCATGAGGGGATTCTAGGGCACTTTTCGAACGGGGAGCGTGATAAACTCCCTGAGCTTCGGCACTTCCGATGTGGCTCTCGAGGGTGTAGATGCGTGACGTCGTGATCGCCGGGGCGGTACGTACTCCCATCGGAAAGTTCGGCGGCTCGCTTGCTGGCCTCGCACCAGGGCCGCTCGGCGCCCTCACGGTCCAGGAGCTCCTGCGCCGAGCTGGCCTCGCCCCTGGACAGGTCGACGAGCTCGTGTTCGGGTGCGCCCGCCAGGCCGGCGCTGGACCCAACGTCGCCCGGCAGGTCTCGTACAAGTCCGGAATTCCCCAGGAAGTCACCGCCTTCACGGTCAACATGGCCTGCGCGAGCGGCCTCAAGTCGCTCGATCTCGCCGCGCGTGCCGTCCGCGACGGCGACGCCGAGGTCGTGGTCGCGGGGGGTGTCGAGTCGATGAGCCGTGTGCCGTACCTGATCCCTGGCGCGCGCTGGGGGCTGCGGATGGGAACCCAGCCCCTCGTGGACGGGATGTACCAGGACGGCTTTCTCTGCCCCCTGTCGAACATGGTCATGGGCGAGACCGCGGAGCGCCTCGCCACCGAGTACAAGATCCCCCGCGACGAGCAGGACCGCTTCGCCCTGCGCAGCCAGGAGCGGGCGGCGAAGGCCTGGTCGGAGGGGCGCTTCGAGGCGGAGACGTTCGCGGTGAAGGTGCCGGGAAAGAAAGGCGACGTGGACTTCACGCGCGACGAGCACCCCAGGGAGACGACGCTCGAGTCGCTCGGCAAGCTGCCGCCGGTGTTCAAGAGCGACGGGGGGACGGTCAGCGCCGGCAACTCCTCGGGGATCACCGACGGCGCCGCCGCGCTCCTCGTGACGTCCCGGGAGAGGGCGCGCGCCGGCGGGCTGAAGCCGCTGGCCCGCCTGCTGGGCGTAGCCTCCGCGGGTGTGGATCCCCACGTCATGGGCATTGGCGTCGTCCCCGCGGTCAAGAAGCTGCTGGAGAAGCTGTCGCTCCGCCTCGACCAGTTCGACCTCGTGGAGGTGAACGAGGCCTTCGCGGCCCAGGTGCTGGCCTGCGACCGCGAGCTCCGTTTCGACCCCGACAAGCTCAACGTCAACGGAGGCGCCATCGCCCTCGGCCACCCCATCGGGGCCACGGGCGCGCGCATCGTCGTGACGCTCCTCCACGAGATGGCCCGCCGCGGGGCCCGGCTCGGCCTCGCGACCCTCTGCGTGAGCGGGGGGATGGGCATGGCCGCCGCCTTCGAGGCCGCGTGACGGGCAGAAAGGGGCTCTAGGGAATGGCCGAAGACCTCGACGACCCGCACGACGCCGACATCTTCGCTCCCCCCCGGGACACGGCCTTCAAGCACATCCAGCTCGACACCGTGCAGGGCATCTCCCGCATCACGATGAACCGCCCGCCGGCGAACGTCCTCGGCATCGACATGATGATCGACCTCAACAACGCCTTGGAGTCGCTCGAGTACCAGCGGGACGTGAAGCTCGTGGTCCTCGCCGCGGCCGGCAAGTACTTCTCCGCGGGCTTCGAGCTGACCGACCACCTCGGGGACAAGGCGTACGTGATGCTCGAGAACTTCCGGCGTGTCTTCGAGAACCTCCTCAAGCTCGACAAGCCCACTCTCTCGCTGGTGGCGGGTCCCGCGCTCGGCGCGGGGAGCATCCTCGCCGCGGCCTGCGACATGTGCCTCGCCGCCGCCAACGCCGCGAAGTTCGGCCATCCGGAGATCAAGGGCGCAGTCTTCAACACCGTGGCCACGGCGCTCCTCCCGCGCCTCGTGGGCCGGAAGAAGGCCTACGAGATGATCCTGGGCGGAGGCAGCGTCTCCGCCGCCGAGGCGGAGCGGATGGGGCTCATCAGCCGCGCGGTGCCCGACGAGAAGCTGGAGGCCGAGGCCGCCGCGCTCATCCAGCGCTTCCAGGAGTCGAGCGCGCCCATCATGCAGTACACGCGGCGCGCGATCACCGGCGGGCTCGACGTCCCGTTCGCGGACGGCGTTCGCCACAGCGAGGACGTCTACCTGAACCAGCTCATGGGCACGCAGGACGCCGAGGAAGGGCTGCGGGCGATCATGGAGAAGCGAAAGCCCGCCTGGAAGGACCGTTGATGGGGAAGGCGCCGACCCACGGCGACTGGGACACCGCTCTCGAGACGGGCCAGCTCTACGAGGCCGAGCTGGCGGCCCTGCGCCTGCGCGACGCGGGCATCGAGGCCCGCGTCATCGACCAGAGCTATCGCCAGGAGCCGATGCCCACCGTGAGAGCGCTTTCGGTCGTGCGGGTCCTCGTGCCCACCGAGAAGGCGGAGGACGCGCGTCGCGTCCTCGCCGAGGGAGAGGTGCTTCCCGAGGACGCCGAGCCCGCGGCCGACGAGACCGAACCGGAGAGGGAGCTTCCATGATCGATTTCGCGCTGACCGAGGAGCAGGAGCAGGTCGAGAAGATGGTGCGGGACTGGGCGGGCCGCGAGGTCGCGCCCAAGATCCACGACCTCGACCGCGAGCACCGCTTCGAACGCAACTTCCTGAAGCAGATGGGCGAGCTCCAGCTGCTCGGGATCTGCATCCCCGAGGAGTACGGCGGGGCGGGCATGGACTACATCAGCCTCGGGCTGGCCTGCGAGGAGCTCGAGTACGTGGACACCCACCTGCGCGTGATCATGTCCGTGCACGTGGGGCTCAACTCCATGAGCCTCTGGTGCTGGGGCACGGAGGAGCAGAAGAAGAAGTACCTCGTCCCCCAGGCCAGGGGCGAGAAGATCGCGACCTACGGCCTCACCGAGCCCAACGCGGGCAGCGACGCCGTGGGGATCCAGACGACGGCGGTCAAGAAGGGCGACAAGTATGTCCTGAACGGCGAGAAGATCTGGATCAGCCTGGCCGACGTCGCCGACAACTTCCTGGTGATCGCCTGGACCGACCAGGACAAGAAGAAGAAGCGCGACCACAGCGGCCTCAGCGCCTTCATCGTGGAGCGTGCCTTCAAGGGCTTCAGCTCCTACACCATGAAGGAAAAGTGGGGGATCCTCGCCGGCAACACGGGAGGGTTCTCGATGGCCGACGTCGAGGTCCCCGCCGAGAACCGCGTGGGCGCCGACGGAGAGGGCTTCAAGGTCGCCATGTTCGCCCTCGAGAATGGACGCTACACCGTGGCCTCGGGCGCCACCGGGCTCATCCGGGCCTGCCTGGACGCCTCCGTGAGCTACGCCAAGGGGCGCAAGACCTTCGGGGTGCCGATCGGCGAGCACCAGCTCGTGAAAGAGATGATCGCGGAGATGGTGTCGGACTACGACGCCGCTCGCCTGCTCTGGCTGCGCGCGGGCTGGCTCAAGAACGAGGGCAAGCGCAACACGCGCGAGACCTCGCTCGCCAAGTGGTTCGCCACCGTCAAGAGCGAGCGCGCCGCTTCCGACTGCGTGCAGATCCACGGCGGCAACGGCTTCTCCGACGAGTACCCCGCCGGCCGCTTCTTCCGCAACTCCAAGGCGGCCGTGATCTACGAGGGCACCCGTGAGATCCACAAGATCATGCAGGCGGACTACGCCCTCGGATACCGCCAGGACAAGGCACGGCGCGTCGAGCTGCCGGCCCATCGCCCCGCCGCCGTTTCCCGGTAGGGGCCTCGTCGAGACCGAGAAGGAGCATCGATGATACCGGCCGATCTGCCGCTCGAGTTCGTGAGGGTCGTGGAGCGGGCCGCCATCGCCGCCGCCCGCACGATGGGCCAGGGAGACCGCAAGTACGCCGACCAGGTGGCGGTGGAAGCCATGCGGAAGGAGATGGAGTCCGTCGACATCGACGGAACCATCGTGATCGGCGAGGGGGAGCGCGACGAGGCCCCCATGCTGTTCATCGGCGAGAAGGTGGGCCGCTCGGGAGACGCCGTGGACATCGCCGTGGACCCTCTCGAGGGCACGAACCTCTGCGCCACTGGCGCCGCCAACGCCATCGCCGTCCTCGCCGCGGCCGAGCAGGGCGGGCTCCTGCACGCCCCCGACATCTACATGGACAAGATCGTGGTCGGCCCGTCGTCCAAGGGCAAGGTGGACCTCCGGGCCCCCGTCGACGACAACTTGAAGGCGATCGCCCAGGCCCTCGACCGGGACGTCAACGACCTGGTGGTGATCGTCCTCGACCGGCCGCGGCACGAGAAGCTCATCTCCGACATCCGCAAGGCCGGAGCCCGCATCCGGCTCATCGGCGACGGCGACCTCTCCGCCGGCATCACCGCCGCGGTTCGGGGCACGGGCGTGCACGCGGTCATGGGGACGGGAGGCGCGCCCGAGGGCGTCTTGACCGCGGCCGCCATGCGCTGCCTGAACGGGGAGATCCAGGGACGCCTCGTGCTCACGAAGCCGGCGGACGCCGATCGCCTCAAGAAGATGGGCATCACCGACCTCGACCGGGTGTACGGGACCGAGGACCTTGCGCCGGGCCGCAACGTGATCTTCGCGGCGGCGGGCGTCACGGACGGATCGCTCCTAAAGGGAGTGCGCTTCTTCGGCGACGGGACGCGGACGCACTGCCTGGTGATGACCACGGTGCCCCACCTGGTCCGTTTCATCGACACGATCCACGCCAAGGACGATCCGGACGTGAAGATCCGCTTCTAGGCGGATCCGCGCGAGGCCGTTCGAGCCTCCGAGCGAATGATCCGCTCTTGAGCCGCGCGAATTGCCGGGCGAGCACGCAATTCGTACCCTCGCGTATCGCCCCATGTGACGCGGCTCATTCCTTTTTCATCCCCAGGTCTCACAATCACTTGTTGCTGAGACGTCAGGATGGAACCGACGGGACGGGAGCGCGGCTCGTACGGCGTGTCCGACGAGCGGAGGGAAGTGCTAACTAGTCGAGCGTCCTCGATGGGTTACGCGACGAACCCTAAATTTACGCTTGACATGGGGTTGTACGTCTGGTAACTTCACGAAGCACTTTAACTATTTTTGATAAGTGTAGACCTGTCTTCGGTTCTGATGATGGCTCCCGCGAGCAGCGAAAGCTGTACCCGGGGGTGGCTGGTTTGAGGACGGCGTCGGACTTGAGCGTCGGTCACTTGAAGAGAGGCGCCCGTGGCTCTGTTCGGGAGTAAGAAGAAGAGCGTAGTCGGCGTCGACATCGGCTCCTCGGCGGTGAAGGTGGTGGAGCTGAAGGCCGGCGGAAAGGGCGGCGACGAGTTCCAGCTCGTGAACATCGGTATGGAGCCTCTTCCTCCCGAGGCGATCGTGGACGGCGCGATCATGGACTCGGGCGCGGTCATCGACGCCTGCCAGCGCGTCTTCCAGTCGCAGAAGATCAAGACCTCCGAAGTGGCGACGAGCGTGTCGGGCAACGCGGTCATCGTCAAGAAGATCAGCCTGCCCCAGATGAGCACGGAAGAGCTCGCGGAGTCGATCCACTGGGAGGCCGAGCAGTACATCCCGTTCGACATCCAGGACGTCTCGCTCGACTACGAGGTGATCGAGGGCGGCAGCGGCGGGAACATGGACGTGCTGCTCGTCGCGGTCAAGAAGGACAAGATCAGCGATTACACCTCCGCGATCAGCCAGGCGGGCAAGACCGCCTCCATCGTGGACGTGGACGTGTTCGCCCTCCAGAACTGCTACGAGATCAACTACGGGATCGACCCCGGCCGCGTGGTCGCGCTGCTCAATATCGGGGCCGCGATCATGAACATCAACATCATCAAGGGCGGCACCTCGATCTTCAACCGCGACATCGCGGCGGGCGGCAACCAGTACACGGACGCGATCCAGAAGGACTTGAACCTGGGTTTCGAGCAGGCCGAGGCGCTCAAGAAGGGCGAGCGGGTGGACGGGGCGGCTCCCGAGAACCTCCACCCCATCATCCAGGCGGTGTCCGAGAACATCACCCTCGAGATCGACAAGACGTTCCAGTTCTTCAAGGCCACGAGCTCGGAGGACCGGATCGACCGGATCTTCCTCTCCGGCGGGACGTCGAAGATCCAGGGCCTGCGCGACCTCCTCGCCGACCGCTTCGAGGCGGGGGTGGAGATCATGAACCCCTTCAACAACGTGACGTACAACCCTCGGGACTTCGATCCCGACTTCATCAACGACATCGGCCCCTCGGCGGCGATCGCCGTGGGGCTCGCCGCGCGGCGGGTGGGTGACCGATGATTCGCATCAACCTCGTCGCTCCCGAGAAGCCGGAGAAGGCCCGCAAGAAGGCCGCGGCCGGCGGAGGGGGAGGGGGCGGCATCCCCTCGGCTCCGGGAGCATTCCAGGCCTACCTCCTCCTGACCCTCTTCGCGGGCGGCGCCGCCTTCCTCTGCGCCGCCGCCTGGTGGTTCAAGGACGCCCAGCTCAAGGACCTCGACCGCAGGATCGCCGCCGACGAGAAGCGGCAGCGCGACCTGCAGGCGATCAAGGTCCAGGTGGACGCGTTCCAGGCCAAGAAGGTCCTGCTCGAGAACAAGGTCAACCTCATCGAGCGGCTGCGGGCCGAGCAGAAGAGCCCGGTGCACATGCTCGACGAGATCTCCAAGTCCCTCCCCGACTTCGTCTGGCTGACGAACATGGACGAGAGCGCGGGCAAGGTGGGGTTCAAGGGACAGAGCAACAGCCTGACCGCGGTCGCCGACTTCATCAGCGCGCTGCAGCGCAGCGGCTGGT
This sequence comes from Acidobacteriota bacterium, assembly GCA_046726955.1. GTDB lineage: Bacteria > Acidobacteriota > Vicinamibacteria > Fen-336 > Fen-336 > CAVPGH01. Next base: position 2,987 of record JBKPBQ010000524.1, on the reverse strand, counting down.
TCCCGACGGTGGACCTCGTGGCGAGCACGGAGCAGCAGAACATCGTGAACTTCGATCTGTCCAGCCAGTTCAAGAACCCCGAGATCGCGGCCAAGCAAGCGGCCGCGGCCGCGGCGGCCGCGGCGGCGCCACCGCCGCCGGCCCCACCCCGGTAAGAGGGAGGAAGGGAGATGGCGGACAACAGCCTGACGAGGCTCCCGCTGGCCGGCCAGCTCGGGGTCTCGATCTTCTTCGCCGCCCTGATCTGCGGCCTCTTCTACTATTTCTGGTACGCAGACGCCCTCGATAGGGAGACGCAGAAGAAGGCGCGGCTCGAGCAGCTGCAGAAGGAGATCCGCGCCCTCGAGGTCACGGCGGCCAAGCTCCAGGAGTTCCAGCGCGAGGTCCAGCTCCTCGAGGCGAAGCTCGAGACGCTGAAGCGCATCCTTCCCCCCGAGAAGGAGATGCCGGACCTCATGCGCCGCGTGCAGTACCTCTGCTCGCAGTCGAGCCTGGCGATCAAGAGGTTCACGCCGGGGGCGGTCGCCACCAAGGACTTCTATCAGGAGGTGCCCATCAACATCGACGTGGAGGGGACCTACCACAACCTGGGCGCGTTCTTCGACCGCATCAGCCGCCTCTCGCGACTCGTGAACATGGGGTCGATCCGCATCAACGCGCGTCCCGACCAGACGGGCTCGAACACGATCTCGGCGTCGGCGGTCGCGACGACCTACGTCTACGTGGACCAGCCTCCGCCCGCGCCAGCGGCGCCGGGCGCGCCAGGAGCGGCCCGATGAGCCAGCGACTCCGTGGCCTCGTGATCCCCACCCTGCTCTTCGTCCTGGCCGCGGTGCTGTCGGCCGTGTCCCTCTCCGCGCAGACCCCGGCCCCCGCGGCTCCGGCGAGCCCGGCGGCCACGGAGGAGAAGAAGAGCGACGACATCTCCCGCACTCCACTCGAGACCGAGATGGAGGCGCCCGGCGGATACACCTACAACGCCGGGGGCCGCCGCGATCCCTTCGTGAGCCTGCAGCGGCCGGTGGCCGCGGACCGCGGACCCAAGACCCGGAAGCCGGGGATGGAAGGCTTCCTCATCCAGGAGATCGCCCTCAAGGGGATCGTGAAGACGGGGGGAGGGGGCGCCGGCATCGCCTCCAAGCCCGGCTACATCGCGATCTTCCTGGGCACCGACGGCAAGTCGTACTTCGTGACGACGGGACAGAGGCTCTACGACGGCGTCATCACCGCGGTGGATGCCACCTCCGTGAGCTTCCGGCAGGAGGTGACAGACCCCCTGTCCCCGGTGAAGACGCGCGACCTGAAGAAGAGCCTGTACGCAACCGAGGAGGCGAGGCAATGAGAGCGAAGCTCGCTGGGGTCAGCCTGGCAGTGGTCGTCCTCGCGGCGCTCTGCGCGGGGTCGGCGCTCGCCGAGGACAAGACCCCGACGGCCATTTCGGACATCCGCCAGGAGAGCACGGACCGGTCCACGCGCCTCATCGTGGTCTGCTCGGGCCCGCTGGCCTACACCTATTACAGCCCCGATCCCCTCACGCTCGTGGTCGACATCCCCGAGGTGGACGCCTCCAAGGTGCCGTCGCGCATCAACGTGGGGACCCACGAGGTCGAGTCCGTGCGCGTCACGAGCCTCGCGCGCGCGGACGGACGGTCGCTCTCCCGCCTGGAAGTGCGCCTGGCCAGCCTCGTCCCCTACCAGATCTACTCTAAGGGCCGCGACCTGAACCTCGTGTTCGAGCGGCCGGCGAATCTCGCCACCAGCGGCCCCAAGGCTCCCGAGCCCGTCGCGGTCGCTCCGGGCGCGCCCGCCGTGCCTCCTCCCGCCGCGGAGAAGACGGCGGTGGTGCCGCCCGCGCCCACGCTCGTCGCGGAATCGGCGCCCACGCCTGAGCCCGTGGTGACCGAGAAGCCCGTCGCGACCGAGAAGCCGAAGGCCCCGGAGAAGCCGGCCAAGAACCTGCCGAAGGCGACGCAGATCACCTCCGTCCGGCAGGAGGACGCCGGCGGCCAGCTCGCGGTGGACGTGAAGGCCGACGGCCACCTCAAGTACCAGGACTTCTTCCTCGGCAACCCGGACCGCCTCGTCGTGGACTTCGCCGACGTCACCGCCAAGGCCCCCGTCCGCAGCCTCGACGTGAACCAGGGACCGGTACGCAAGGTGCGGCTCGGCCAGTTCAGCGCGTCTGCCCCCAAGGTCGCGCGGCTCGTCCTCGACCTCTCCGCCCGCACGCCGTACCACATCCAGGACAACGGCGACTCGGTCCGCATCGTGTTCGGCGAGGGCAACCCGCCGGCCCCCGCGCCGCTCGCTGCCATGCGCCCCGCGGCGGATCCCGCGGCCGACGCGGCCGCTCCCCTCGACCCCCAGGGCGCGGGACCGGTTACGATCCTGCCCGCACCCGCGCCCGGCGCGCTCGCCATGCCGGCGCTGCCGGAGCCGCAGATCACGGGAACGACGCCCCCCACCGGCAACCTCGAGGCCTCGACGGGAGCGAAGCAGTACACGGGCACGCCGATCAGCCTCGACTTCAAGGACGGCGACCTGCAGGACATCTTCCGGCTCTTCGCCGACATCTCCGGGCTGAACGTGGTCGTGAACCCCGGCGTCAGCGGCAAGGTCACGTTGAAGCTGACCGAGGTGCCGTGGGACCAGGCCCTCGACCTCATCCTGAAGACGAACGGCCTGGGCTACGTGCTCGAGGACAACGTCATCCGCATCGCCCGCCTGGACACGCTCGCCCAGGAGGAGCAGGGCCGCCGCAAGCTCGCGGAGGAGAAGGCGCTCGCCGGCGACCTCATCGACTACACGAAGCGCATCTCCTACGCCCGGGCCAACACCATCTCCGGCGTGCTCAAGCAGGCGGGAGCCCTGTCCGCGCGCGGGCAGATGAACGTGGACGATCGCACGAACACGCTGCTCATCCGCGACCTGCCGAACTACATCGAGAAGGCGAAGTCGCTCATCGGCGAGCTCGACCGTGCGACCCC
>JBKPBQ010000523.1:0-7340 GCA_046726955.1 Acidobacteriota bacterium | reverse complement strand
CTCGTGGCCTCGCCCGCCGGGCTCCTGCGTCCGAGCCTGGCTCCCCACCTGCTGGAGACGCGCGTCCTCTCGCTGCGCACGGGCGACGAGATGACGCCGGAGATCCTGCTCGAAGCCCTCGACGAAGGCGGCTACCTGCGCGAGGACCCCGTGACCGCGCCCGGCCAGATCGCGCGCCGCGGCGGGATCGTGGACGTCTTCCCCTCCGACGCCGAGTCTCCGGTCCGCGTCGAGTTCCTGGGCGACACGGTGGAGAGCCTGCGGCGTTTCGACCCCGACACGCAGCGGACGATCGCGACGATCGAGACGCTCACGACGCTCCCCTTGAGCGATCTCTTCCCCACGCGCTCCGTCCTCGCCTCGCTCGAGCCGCGGATCCGGGAGCGCTTCGCGGGGCGCCGCGAGCTCGCGCTCGTCCTCGAGAGCCTGGAGCGCGGACTGCTGCCGGAGAGCCTCGTCGAGCTCGTCCCCCTCGTGCCGGGCAGCACGGTCGCCCCCTGGACCTACCTGCGATCGGGCGGGGTCGTCGTCGTCGAGCCGGAGGCGGTGCGGACGGAGGTGGAGACTTTCTGGACGCGGGCCCGAGAAGACCACGCGCGGCGGCGCGACGAGCTGCTGCCCGATCCCGAGGAGGGACTCGTCTCCGCGGAAACACTCGGCGAGCGGCTGGAAAGAGCACCGGCGGTGCACGTGCGCGAGGTGGACACGGAAGTCCGCGGGCTGCACATACCGTGTCGCCCGGTCCCGCGCTACGCGGGGGACCTGCGGCGGCTCGTCGCGGACCTGCGGGGGCAGGAGGGATCCACGATACTCCTGCTCGGCAACACGGGACGAGCCCAACGCCTCGGGGATGTCCTCCGCGAGGAAAACCTGGACGTTAGCGAGGGATCCATCGAGACCCGCGTCGGGGCTCTCTCCCGCGGCTTCGAGCTCCCCGCCTCCGGCCTTGCCGTCTTCGCCGACGGCGACATCTTTCCCGAGGAGGTCCACCTCCATCACGGACGTCGCGGCGGGGCCCGGTCCTTCCTGTCCGACTTCCGCGACCTCAAGACGGGCGACCTCGTGGTGCACCAGGACCACGGCATCGGCCGGTTCCTCGGCCTGGAGACGATCGAGGTCGCGGGGACGGAGCGGGAGTTCATGGTCCTCGTCTACCAGGGCGGGGACAAGCTCAAGGTCCCGATCGAGAGCTTCGACCGCGTGCAGAAGTACTCGAGCGCCGAGGGCGCCCCTCCCGTCGTGGACCGGCTGGGGAGCGGGAACTGGGAGAAGGTCAAGAAGCGCGTCAAGAAGGCCATGCGCGACATGGCCGCGGAGCTCCTGCGGCTCTACGCGGAGCGCAAGGCCCGCCCCGGCCACGCCTTCGCCGGCGAGAGCCCGTGGCAGCGCGAGTTCGAGGAGGCCTTCGAGTACGAGGAGACGAAGGACCAGGCGGCCGCGATCGCCGACGTGGCCGCGGACATGGCGGCGGCCGTCCCCATGGACCGCCTCATCTGCGGCGACGTGGGCTACGGCAAGACCGAGGTCGCGATGCGCGCGGCCATGCGCGCCGTGCTCGACGGCAAGCAGGTGGCGCTGCTCGCCCCCACGACCGTCCTCGCCTTCCAGCACTGGAAGACGTTCCGCAAGCGCTTCGCTCCGTTCCCCGTGAAGGTGGACATGCTGTCCCGCTTCCGCACGCCCCGCGAGACGAAGGCGATCTTGAAGGCGCTGCCCGAGGGCGGCGTCGACGTGCTCATCGGGACGCATCGGCTCCTCTCGAAAGACGTCGGCTTCCGCGACCTCGGGCTCCTCGTGATCGACGAGGAGCAGCGCTTCGGCGTGGCGGCGAAGGAGAAGCTCAAGCACCTCAAGACCACGGTCGACTGCCTGACCCTCTCCGCGACGCCCATCCCCCGCACGCTGCAGATGGGACTCGCCGGCATACGCGACATGTCCGTCATCGAGACCCCGCCCAAGGACCGGCTCGCCATCGAGACGCGCATCGTGAAGTTCCGGACGGACGTCATCGCCGCCGCCATCCGCGAGGAGCTCGCCCGCGAGGGGCAGATCTACTTCGTCCACAACCGCGTGGAGTCGATCTACTCGCTGGCCTCGCTCGTGCAGCGCCTCGTGCCCGAGGCCAAGGTCGCGGTGGCCCACGGGCAGATGCCGGAAGCGGAGCTCGAGAAGACGATGCTCGCGTTCGTGGAGGGCCGCTCGGACGTGCTCGTGGCCACGACGATCATCGAGAACGGTCTCGACATCCCGCGCGCGAACACGATGCTCGTCAACCGCGCCGACCGCTACGGCCTCGCCCAGCTCTATCAGCTGCGCGGCCGGGTCGGCCGATCCGATCGCGCCGCCCACGCGTATCTCCTCGTGCCCCCGGACACGGTCCTCTCCGAGATCGCGCGCAAGCGGCTCGCCGCCATCCGCGAGTTCTCGGACCTGGGGGCGGGCTTCCGGATCGCCGCGCTCGACCTGGAGCTCCGCGGCGCGGGCAACCTCCTGGGCGGCGAGCAGAGCGGGCACATCCAGGCCGTGGGCCTCGACCTCTACGTCAAGCTCCTCGAGCAGACGATCCTGGAGCTGCGCGGCCATGGCGCCCCCGAAGCTCCCCGCGCGACACTGCACCTCGGGCTACAGATGCGGATCCCCGAGGGCTACGTGCCCGAGACCCACCAGCGCCTCGCCCTCTACAAGCGGCTCTCCGAGGTGCGCTCGCCCGCGGAGATCGACGCGTTGCGCGCGGAGATCCGCGACCGCTTCGGCCCCCTGCCCGTCGAGGTCGAGGGGCTCCTCTCCTACGCCGCCCTCCGCCCCCGCGCGGAGAAGACGAAGGTCAGCCAGGTGGACGTGGCCGGGGACCGGCTCGTCGTGCGTTTCGCCCCCGACTTCGCCCTCGAGACGCTTCCCGCGCTGGTCCGGGCCCTGCCGGGAGCGACCCTCACCCCGCAGGCGCTCCACGCCCCGCTCGCCCCGGGCCAGGACCCGGCCGCGGGACTGGACTCGCTCCTCTCCCGCCTCGAGCGGGGCCTATAATCGCGGCGCCTTGAGCTCGCGCGGCCAGACTCGATGGTGGGCCGCCGCTTTCGCGGCCGCCCTCGCCTGCCGCGGCGGGACGCCCGCCGACCCCGTGATCCTGGAGCTCGGCGACGCCACGGTGCGGAGGAGCGACTTCGCGCGCCACCTCGCGGAGGTGGAAGCCCGCGGGGGCGAGCCTCTCGGCCCCGAGGTCCGGCGGAGCCTCCTCGACTCCTTCCTCGAGCAGCAGGTGCTCGTGCTGGAGGCGCGGGCGCGGGGCTTTCTCTCGGGGCCGGGCACGCCCGCGGAAGAGCAGCGGGCCGTGCAGAAGCTCCTGCAGGAGTCACTCCCGGAGGTCCGCGTGACCGACGAGGAGGTCGGCGCCTACTTCCACGACCACCCCGAGGAGTTCCAGTTCGAGGAGGAGATCACCCTCCGGCAGATCCTGGTCCCGACGATGAACGAAGCGCGCGACGTGCAGCGCCGGCTCGTGAAGGAGCCGAAGTCCTTCGAGACGCTGGCCCGGGGCGTCTCGCGCAGCCCCGAGGCCCCGAACGGGGGCCTCATGGGGACGTTCACCCGCGGCCAGCTGCCGCCGGAGCTGGAGAAGGCGGCCTTCGCGCTCGCGGCGGGAGCCACGAGCGAGATCGTGGAGACCTCGCTCGGGTATCATATCTTGAGAGTCGAGGCCCGGCAGCCCGCCCGCAGCGCGGGCCTCGAGGAGGCGCAGGCGCGCATCCGCGCCCGGCTCGTCCGCGAGAAGACGGACCGTCAGATGCGCGAGCTCGTGGCCTCCCTCCTCCAGCGGGCCAAGGTGAATCATGCGGCGGCACTCAGCCTTCCTCGTTCTTCTTCCTAGTCTCGGCCTCGGCGTCGGCCTCTTCGTCGCCACGGGAGCGAGAGCCGAGATCCTCGAACGCGTCATCGCCAAGGTGAACGGGGAGATCATCACCCAGACCGAGTTCCAGTCGCGCCAGCTGGCGGCCGCCCAGGCCGCACGCATCGACCCCGACAAGATTCCCCAGTTCCTGCGCGAGAACAACGCGAAGATCCTCCAGGAGGCCGTGGACGAGCTGCTCCTCGTGCAGCGCGCGGACGAGGCGGGGCTGCACCTGCGGCCGGAGTACATCAAGGAGGTCATCGACAACATCAAGAAGGAGAACAAGATCGCGAACGACGACGAGCTGCAGGCCCAGCTCGCGCGCGAGGGCATGACGCTCGACGACCTGAAGCGCAACATCGAGCACTCGATCGTCCGGCGCCAGATCCTCTCCCGCGAGGTCGAGGGCAAGGTCGCGGTCACGGACCCCGAGGCCAAGGCCGACTACGACGCGCACAAGGACGACTTCAGCAAGCCGGCGACGGTCACGCTCCAGGAGATCTACGTCAAGGCGGACGGAGGCGGCGAGGCGTTCGCCAAGGACCTCGTGAAGCGCGCGCGGGCGGGAGAGGACTTCGCAGAGCTCGCCAAGTCGCACTCGGCGGGCGGGACGCGCGCCGCCGGCGGCGACCTCGGCAAGCTCACCAAGGGCGACCTCAACCCGGCGCTCGAGAAAGTCGCCTTCGGCCTGAGCACGGGCGCCGTCTCGGATCCCATCCGCTCCGGCGACGGCTACCGCATCTTCAAGGCGGTGGACAAGACGGAGGCCTCCGTCGTTCCGTTCGAGGAGGCCAAGGCCGACATCAAGCAGAAGCTGATGCAGGAGCGGTGGCAGAAGGAGTACGACGCGTACATGGCCGACCTCCGGAAGAAGGCGGTCATCAACCTCATGGTGCGCGAGGCCCCGCTGCAGCTCTCGGGGACCGTGCCCGAGGGCGCGGGATTGAACCTCGGCGGCCTCGGCGAAGCGGGTGGCGTGGGACCGGCAGCGAAGCCGGCCGAAGGCGCCGCTGCTGCAGCTCCCGCCGCGCCTGCCGCGGCGCCCCCCGCCGACCCGGATGCCGAGATCAGCACCTCGGGCTCGGACCGTCCCGAGCAGGTGGCGCCTCCGCCGCCGACGGACAAGCCCAGCCCAAAGCCGCCCGACAAGAAGCCGTAACGCCTTCGACTTTGAGGAACGGCGGGACGCGCGCCACGGCCCGGGAGCCGGGCACTGCCTTCTTCCAGGACGTCTACGCGGCGGTGCGCGCCATTCCCCGGGGACGAGTTGCGACCTACGGCCAGATCGCCCGCCTGCTCGGGAAGCGGAGAGGAGCGCGCGCGGTGGGGTGGGCGCTGCGCGCGCTCGACGCCCGCACGGAGCCCCGCGTGCCCTGGCACCGCGTTGTGGGCGCGGGCGGCCGTATCTCGCTCCGCGGAGGCGTGGGCCCGATCCTGCAGCGCCGCCGCCTGCGCGACGAAGGCGTGCGCTTCAGGGACGGCCGCGTGGACATGGCCTGCCACGCCTGGCTCGGCGCCACGACGCGGCGCCAGTCCTTCCGGAAATGAAGTAACTAGACGAGCCCGACCCGCGGGATCTTGAGACGCTCCCGGGCCCGCTGGCGGACGAGGCGTCCCACCGCCTGGTCGAGCGAGGCCGCGTCCACGCGGCCTTTCTGGCGCTCGGCGGCGCGCGCCGCCTCTGCCCGCACCACCGCCGCGTCCTCCGGAGGGAGCGCGTCGAGGGCCTGCGCTTCCACCTCCGCGTCGATCTCGCGGAGCTTGCCCCGGAGGTACTCCCAGTTGGGCTTCGCGGCCACCGTCACGAGGTCCAGCACCTCCGCGACCTTGACGAGCGGCAGGGCGAAGCTCTGGCGCGGCAGCTCGAGCAGCCGCTCCTTGAGCGCGGCGAGCGTCTCCTGGAGGTCGAAGATCGAGATCCGCTCGCCCTCGAGGCCGGCGCGGCGGGCCGAGGGAGGGGCGATCTCCTCGACGCGCCGGCGGCAGTAGGCGAGGGAGGAGACGTTGGGGTCGGTGTCGAACGCGAGGTCCACTCCGACGAGGACGGTGGCCAGGGGGACTCCCCACTGGAACCAGCTCTTGGCGAGCGCGAAGTCGCGCGGCGTGAGCGCGTGGTCCTTTCCCCGCCGGACGCGAAAGGCCGCCTCGATCGCCTCCACGTAGGCCGTGAGGGCCTCGTCCTGGCCCGGCGCCTCGGTCACATCGGCACCACGTCGAACTGCTCCTGGTGGAGGAGCGGGTCTCCCTGGACGGCGATGTCCTGCGCGACGAGGGCGGCGAGGTCGTTCATCACCGCCGACTCCTCGCCGGCGAGCGCGCGCGCCACGTCCGGATTGACGCGGAGGAGCAGCTTCTGCCCGCGCACGTCCGCCCCGAGCTTCTTGACCTCCTCGTAGATCTCCGCGCAAACGGTGGCGACGCTCTTGATCATCCCGCTCCCCGTGCAGTAGGGACAGGCCTGGCAGAGCATGCGCTCGAGCGACTGCTTGACCCGCTTGCGGGTCAGGATCACGAGGCCGAACTCGTTCACGGAGAGGACCTTCGTGGGCGAGCGGTCGCGGCGCAGCTCCTGCTCGAGCGCGCGCAGCACCTCCTTGCGGCTCCGCCGCTCCTCCATGTCGATGAAGTCCACCACGATGATGCCGCCGAGGTCGCGCAGCCTTATCTGCCGGACGATCTCCCGCACCGCGTCGAGGTTGGCCTTGAGCAGCGTGTCCTCCAGGTCCTTCTTGCCCACGAAGCGGCCGGTGTTCACGTCGATGGCCACGAGCGCTTCCGTCTGGTTGATCACGATGTAGCCGCCGCCCGGCAGCCACACCTTGGGCTTGAGCGCGCGCTCGAGCTCCGGCGAGACCCCGAACTCGTCGAGGATCGGCGTAGGGCCCTGGTGGAGGCGGACGCGCGGGGCGAGGTCGGGGAGCAGCTGCCGCACGAGCTCGAGCGTCCGCTCGAACTCCCTGGGCGACTCGAGCCGGATCGAGGCCACGTCGTCGGACAGGAGGTCGCGGATGAGGCGGTGCACGAGCGAGGGCTCGCGGTAGAGGAGGGCGGGCGCCGGCTGACGGGTGGCGAGGGCGCGCGCCTCGTCCCAGGTTCGCGTCAGGTAGTGGCCGTCGCGCAGGAAGTCCTCACGGCTGCGGCCGCGGCCCGCGGTGCGCGCGATGAACCCACCGCCGCCCCGCTCCGCCCGCACCTCCTTGAGAATCGTCTTCAGCCGGCGGCGCTCCTCGTCGTCCGTGATCTTCCGCGAGACGCCCACGTGCTCCACGGTGGGCATGAGCACGAGATAGCGGCCGGGCAGGGAGACGTGCGAGGTGATGCGCGCGCCTTTCTGCCCGAGCGGCTCCTTCAGCACCTGAACGACGAGCTCCTCGCCCTCGCGCAGGCGGTCCTCGATGGGAGCGCTGCGCGCCGCCTCCTGCTCTTCGGGGGAGAGGAGGTTCTCGGGCAGCTC
>JBKPBQ010000522.1:0-7458 GCA_046726955.1 Acidobacteriota bacterium | reverse complement strand
CTTACGGCCCCGCCGACACTCCGGACGTCTACTGGGAGCCGGCCGTCATCTTCCGGGGGCTCGACACGGCGCTCTACTCGGCGGAGCGGCAATCGCTCATGCCCCGCACGCAGATGCTCGACGGCTTCGAGGGCGCCTTCGACGTCGACTCGACGGGCTACGCGCCCGAGGGCTCGACCCTGGAGGTGGCCGAGCTCTCTCCGCGGCGCTTCGCGGAGCACCACGCGCGGCTCCGACTCGCGAACGTTCGTTACGTCCTCGCGCTCAAACCCGTCGCGGACGAGCGCGTGGTCCTTAAGGCAACGGCCAAGCTCCGGGAGATACAGGAGCCGCTCATCCTCTACGAGCTGCGCGATCCGCTGCCCCGAGCGTCGTGGGTCCCGCGGCACGAGGTCGTGCCCGCGGCGGCCATCCCTTCGCGCATCGAATCGCCGGACTTCGACCCTCGGCGCACCGTGCTCCTCACGAAGGAGCCGCACCCGGTGTACGCGGCAGCGGCGCCACCGGCGGGCGAGCCGGAAGTCCGGTATGAGCGGCTCGACCCTCACACCGTCCGAATCCGGGCTCGTACGCCCCCGGGCTTCGTCCTGGTGCTCGACGGCTACCACCGCGACTGGCAGGTCAGCGGTCCCACGACGGTCCTGCTCGAAGCCGACGGGCGCTACCAGGCTCTCGTCGCTCCCGGCGGCGACCAGGAGTGGACGCTCGTCTATCGCCCCCGCTGGCGGAGCGTAGCCCTCGCCGCGTTCGCCACCGGGCTCGCCGGGATCGCCGCCTGCGCGCTGGCGCCGCTCAGGACGCGCGCCGACCGAACGCCAGGACCGCGATGACGGCGATGGAGAGAAGGCTCAGGACGACGCCCGCGAGGAGACGGGGCGGACGATAGGAGAGCCGCACTCGGCTCTCGCCGGCGGGGATGGGCACCGCCCGGTGCCGGCCGTCGGCGCGCAAGACGGGGGCCGCCTTCCCGTTCACGGCCGCGGTCCACCCGGGAGCGAACGCATCCCTGACGACCACGACGGTCGGGCGATCCGCAGTGACGCGCAGCTCGAGGCGGTCCACGGTCTCGATCGTCTGGAGGATCCCACCGGCGGCGCCCTCGGTGGGCGGAATCCCGCCCTCGACCACGGTCGTGCCCGCGGCGAGCGCGGCCGGATCGCTTTCCGCGGCGGCGCCGTTGGCGACGACGCGTACCTCCCGCGCGACGGCCCGCAACGGGAGCGGCTCGCGCAGGCGGAACGCGTGGAGCGAGAGCGGGGCGATCCGCGCCGGAGCGATCTCGGCCCGCGGCTCGAGCTCGGGATGCGACAGCGCATCGAGGCTCAGGACGTGGGCGACGCCGGCGCGCCGCAGCCGCGGAAGCACGCGTCCGATGGCGTCCGGGGCGGCATCCTCGGGAGGAAGGATGCGCGTGCCCGCCGTGAGCATGGTCCGGTCGAGGCTGAACGCCGTGGGGATCCCCTGCTCGAGGTTGAACTCCGGCACCTGCAGCTCGAGCAGCGTGGCGAAGGTCCAGAGCTCGTGGGCCTCCGCGCGCAGGGCCCGCGCCTCGGCGTAGGCGGGACTGGCTTCGGGATCGAGCGAGAAGACCCGGCCGCCTTCCCCGCGCACTTCGTCCAGCAGGGCGGCCGTGGGCGGAGACGGCCGGAAGAACGATGGCGCGACCATCGGGTTGAGGCCCGCGCCGCAGCGGAGGAGGTCGGCCGCGACGAGGCCGACGATCGTGGTGGCGGCGAACGCGGGAGCAAGACGGCGGGCGACCACGGCGAGCGCGAGTAGCGCGGCGACGAGGGCGAGAAGCCCGCCACTGAGCGCGTCGGCCGCCACCGTGGCCAGTCGCTCGAGCCGCAGCGGCCAGGGATAGTCGGGAGGAAAGAAGCCCCCGGCGAACCAGAGCGTCCACTGCGGGAAGACGCGGGGGACGAGAGGCAGCATCGCCAGGCTCGCTCCGAGCGCTCCGGCCAGAGCGAGAAGGCTTCGCCATCCCGATCCGGCGGCGATGGCGGCGATGCCGTAGGCGGCGAGGATGGCCGCCACGAGGTGGACCGTGAAGAACGCCTTGACCGGGTAGCGGAACTGGTGGAGCGGTGGGATCGCGTCGACGATCGGCTCGAGACCTGCCGATCGTCCCAGGGCGACGACGAGCGCGAGAAGGGCGAGCACCAGGAGACGACGCGGGCCCCGACCCTTCAGGACGCCCACGCCGGCGAGGGCGAGCACGAGGGGACCGAGGTAGAGGCTCAAGAAGTAGGGGAAGCCGCGAGTGAAGAAGTTCATGCCCCACCACCGCTCGGTGAGGCGCTGGAGATCCCCGTGGAAGCTCCCGATCAGGACCTGGAAGAGCGTCAGGGGGTGGATGGAGTGAGACAGCGTGACGGCGGTGGAGAAGCCGGCAGTACGCGCGCTCTCGGCCGCGGTCTGCCCGGCGACGCCGAGGATCGTGGCCCCGGCCGTCCCAAGTCCCAGGGCGACGGCGGCCACGGCGCGCCCCCAGAACGCCGGCCCGGGACGCGCGGCGAGCACGAGCCCGACGAGGATCGCCTGGGCCACGATCTCGACGCCGGTCGTGGACACGGCGACGGCCAGGACGAGCGCGGCTGTGGCCACCTCGCGTCGACCGCCGTCGCGCAGGCGGAGGAGGCCGAGGACGACGGCCGGTGCCCACGCCGCGGCCTGCAGGAAGACGTAGAGGTTCAGGGTGGAGAGCAGGAACCCGCCGAGCGCGTAGACGCACGCGCCTCCAATGCCGGCCCGAAGGGGAAGGCCGAGCTCCCGAGCCAGGAGGAGGAACGCGATCGCGGCGAGGGGGACGTGGAGGGCGAGGACGAGCGAGATTCCCGCCTCGTCGGGGCGGAGGAGCTGCAGGAGGTCCACTGGGTAGGCCAGGGGCGGCGGGAAGACCGGCGTTCCTTCGTGCGTGAACGGGTTCCAGAACCGCAGCTCGAGGCCCCGGAGCCCGTCCAGCACGAACCGCCTCTGGGGAAGGAAGTAGAGCGCGAGGTCCCGGAAGTAGAAGGAAGACCCGGCGAGGAGGCCTCGAGCGAAGGGAAGGAGGCCGATCGCGCCGACGAGCGCGGCGGCGAGGACGGTCGGGGAAGGGCGCCCAGAAAGTGGGGCGCTCGGAGCCATGCGCGGTCATTCTTCGTCGTCGCCGTTTCGTGGTCAAGACGAGTGAGTCCGGTCACTCGCGGCCCGAATGCTCTTGACACTTCTCGGCCCGCGCGTTACGATGCTGGACTAAATGCAAGAGAAGACTAGGGTTCTCTGGTAAGGCCTGATGCCCGTCAAACTCGGTGAGCTGCTGCTCAAGGAGAACATGGTGAACCCTCAGCAGCTCCAGGAAGCTCTGAGTCACCAGAAAATGAACGGGGGCAAGCTGGGGAAGGCCTTCGTTTCCCTAGGCTACGTGAAGGACGAGGAGATCACGAGCCTCCTCTCCCGGCAGTACGGGGTCCCCTCGATCAACTTGGACCACTTCGAGGTGGACCCCGCGATCATCAAGATCATCCCTGCGGAGACGGCGCGGAAGTACCAGATCCTCCCCCTGTCGCGCTCGGGGGCCACCCTCACGATCGCCATGGCCGACCCCACGAACGTCTTCGCCATGGACGACATCAAGTTCATGACCGGCTACAACGTGGAGCCGGTGGTCGCTTCCGAGAGCTCGCTCGACGAGGCGATCGAAAGGTACTACGGCTCCATGCGGTCGCTCGAGCTCCGCAAGGACGGCGGAGGGGGCGGCGGGGGCCACGGCCATGGCTACCCGATGATGGGGGGCACGCCCAGCATAAAAGAGGTGATGGACGGCCCCGCCCTCACCGTGGACGACATGGCCTCGGTCGGCCTCTCCGAGGTCGACCTCGACGGCCTCTCGGACGCGGAAGCCGACGTGGAGACGGTCAAGGACGCGGACGAGGAGATCGACCTCGGCAACCTGAGCAAGTCCGCGGACGCCGCCCCTGTGGTCAAGCTCACGAACGTGCTCCTCATCGACTCGCTGAAGCGCGGGGCCTCCGACATCCACATCGAGCCCTACGAGAAGGAGTTCCGCGTCCGGTTCCGGATCGACGGCATCCTCTACAACGTCATGGCGCTCCCCATGAAGCTGCGCGACCCGCTGACCTCGCGCATCAAGATCATGGCCAAGCTCGACATCGCGGAGAAGCGCCTCCCCCAGGACGGCCGCATCAAGATCAAGATGAAGGTCGAGGACCGCAGCCGCGACCTCGACTTCCGAGTGTCCTGCCTGCCGACGCTGTGGGGCGAGAAGATCGTCCTCCGGCTGCTCGACAAGACGAAGCTCATGCTGGACATGACCAAGCTGGGCTTCGAGCCGCACTCCCTCGATCGCTTCAAGAAGGCGATCGCCAAGCCCTACGGGATCGTGCTCGTGACCGGGCCCACGGGGTCGGGCAAGACGAACACGCTCTACTCCGCGATCGCGTCGCTCAACAAGCCCGACACGAACATCATGACCGCCGAGGACCCCGTCGAGTTCAACCTCCCCGGGATCAACCAGGTCCAGATCAAGGACAACATCGGGCTGAACTTCGCGGCGGTGCTGCGCAGCTTCCTCCGGCAGGACCCGAACATCATCCTCGTCGGCGAGATCCGCGACTACGAGACGGCCGAGATCGCGGTCAAGGCCGCGCTCACCGGCCACCTCGTCCTCTCCACCCTGCACACGAACGACGCCCCCTCGACGGTCTCGCGAATGGTGAACATGGGCATCGAGCCGTTCCTGGTGGGCACGGCGGTGAACCTCATCCAGGCCCAGCGCCTCATCCGCCGCATCTGCGCCCAGTGCAAGGTCGAGCTCACGGACGTGCCGGCGAAAACCCTCATCGAGATCGGCATTGCCCCCGAGCAGGTGGGGTCGTTCAAGCTCTACAAGGGCCGGGGCTGCGGCGTCTGCAACGGCACCGGGTACAAGGGCCGAGTCGGCCTCTACGAGGTCATGGAGATCGGAGAGGGCATCCGCGACCTGATCATGGTGGGCGCCACCGCGGTGGAGATCAAGAGGAAGGCCCTCGAGGAGGGCATGCTCACCCTGCGGATGAGCGGCCTCGAGAAGATCAAGAGCGGGGTCACCACGATCGAAGAGGTCCTCCGGGAGACCGTGCTCTGAGCGCGCCGCCTGGAACGCCCGTCCGTCGGGAACGGCCCAGGCCCCACGAGTAGGAGGAGAACGTGGCCGTAAGCCTTCATCAGCTTCTCAAGACGATGACGGAGATGGGAGGGACGGACCTCCACGTCACCACCAACTCGCCGCCGCAGATCCGCGTGGACGGCAAGCTCCGGCCCATGGATCTGCCCGCGCTCACCGCGGTGGAGACCAAGCAGCTCGCCTACAGCGTGCTCACCGACGCGCAGAAGCATCGCTTCGAGGAGACGCTGGAGCTCGACTTCAGCTTCGGGATCAAGGGCCTCGCCCGCTTCCGCGCCAACGTGTTCATGCAGAGGGGGGCGGTGGCCGCCGTCTACCGCACCATCCCCTACGAGATCCGCGGCTTCAAGGACCTCGGCCTTCCCCCCGTGATCGCGACCATCTGCGACAAGCCGCGCGGGCTCGTCCTCGTGACCGGCCCCACGGGCTCCGGCAAGTCCACCACCCTCGCCGCCATGCTCGACAAGATCAACTCCGAGCGGCACGAGCACATGCTCACGGTGGAGGACCCGATCGAGTACCTGCACCAGCACAAGAAGTGCGTCGTGAACCAGCGCGAGGTCCACGCGGACACGCACTCCTTCGCCAACGCGCTGCGCGCCGCGCTGCGCGAGGACCCCGACGTCGTGCTCATCGGCGAGATGCGCGACCTCGAGACGATCGAGTCCGCGCTCCGCATCGCGGAGACGGGCCACTTGACGTTCGCCACGCTGCACACCAACTCCGCGGCCCAGACGATCAACCGTATCGTGGACGTCTTCCCCGCCCACCAGCAGTCGCAGGTGCGGGCCCAGCTGTCGCTCGTGCTGGAAGGGATCATGTGCCAATCGCTGCTGCCGAAGGCGAGCGGCAGCGGGCGCTGCCTGGCCATGGAGATCATGATCCCCAACCCCGCCATCCGGAACCTCATCCGCGAGGACAAGATCCACCAGATCTACTCCTCCATGCAGACGGGCCAGGAGAAGTACGGCATGCAGACGTTCAACCAGTCCCTGGCCACCCTGTACTTCACCAAGCAGATCTCGCTGCAGACCGCGCTCGGGATCAGCTCGAACCCCGACGAGCTGCAGGACATGATCAACCGCGGCGCCGGTCTGGCCACGCCCCAGGCCGGAGGCCGGCCGCCGATGCGTCCGGGAGTCCGCTAGTGACTTCGTCCCGGACGGTGATCTAGGAGGGCGCGATGCCGGCATTCGTGTGGAAAGGCAAGACCCGGGACGGCAAGGTGGTGTCCGGGGAGCGCAACGCCGAGAACAAGGAAGCGGTGATGGCGCTGCTCCGGCGCGACCAGATCCTGGTCTCGTCGGTGAAGGAGAAGGGCAAGGAGATCGCCCTCCCGAAACTGGGAGGCGGCGTCCCCGCCAAGGACCTCGCGATCTTCACGCGCCAGTTCTCCGTCATGATCGACGCCGGTCTCCCCCTCGTGCAGTGCCTGGAGATCCTGGGCGGCCAGCAGGAGAACAAGAACTTCGCGAAGATCCTCCAGCAGACGCGCATGGACGTGGAGGGCGGCTCGAGCCTGGCCGATGCCATGCGCAAGCACCCCAAGGCCTTCGACGACCTCTTCGTCAACATGATCGCGGCGGGGGAGGCGGGAGGTATCCTCGACACGATCCTGAAGCGTCTCGCCACCTACATCGAGAAGGCGGTGAAGCTGAAGGCCCAGGTCAAGGGGGCGATGGTCTACCCGGTCGCCGTCATCTCCATCGCCGGCATCGTGGTCGCGGTCATCCTCTGGAAGGTCATCCCGACGTTCGCCTCGATGTTCGAGGGCCTGGGGGCCCAGCTCCCGCTGCCCACCCGCATCGTGATCGCGATGTCGAACTGGTTCGTGCGCCTCCTGCCCTTCCTGATCATCGCGATCGTGCTGTTCGTGGTCCTCTTCCGCCGCTACTACGCGACGTACGGAGGGCGGCGACAGATCGACCGCATGATCCTGAAGCTGCCGATCCTCGGCGTCATCATGCAGAAGATCGCGGTCGCGCGGTTCTGCCGCACGCTCTCGACCCTCATCTCCTCGGGCGTGCCCATCCTCGACGGGCTCGAGATCACGGCCCGCACGTCGGGCAACGCGATCATCGAGGACGCGATCATGATGGTCCGGAAGGCGGTGGAGAGCGGGCTCACGGTGGCCCAACCGCTCAAGGAGAGCGGCGTCTTCCCGCCCATGGTCGTGCAGATGATCGGGGTCGGGGAGCAGACGGGCGCTCTCGACGCCATGCTGTCGAAGATCGCCGACTTCTACGAGGAAGAGGTGGACCAGGCCGTGGCCAACCTCCTCACCCTCATGG
>JBKPBQ010000521.1:0-12497 GCA_046726955.1 Acidobacteriota bacterium | reverse complement strand
TAGGGACGGATCGAAGCCGGCCGCCTCACCAGCGGCGGAGCCGTCCCGTGTCCACGTGGACGAAGTCGGACGCCGCGTAGTAGCCGACGCCGCCGCGGGCGAGCTCGATTGCAGCGTCGCGGAGGACGTCGCTCCGGACGTCCGCGAGCCGCACGTCGATCGCCCGGCCTTCGACGTGCATGCTCCCCTGGGCGACGCCCGTCCCCTGCTCGCGGAGCCAGGCGTTCGTCTGCGGGGAGCGGTAGCCCGAGATCACCTGGAAGGGCCGCTTCGTGCCGGTGGCCAGGCGGAGGTCGTTGAGGATGTCGAAGAGCGCCCGGTCCATCACGTGCTCCTCCCCGGTGCGGTGATCGCGCAGGAAGGCCGCGAGCGTCCGCAGCTCCTGCTCGAGGTAGGCGCCGTCGGCGAAGTAGGGCGTCGTGAGGCGCTCCTGCGTGTGGGTGTTCACGAGCGAGAGGATCCGCTCCTCTTTCGCGCCGGCGAGGAGCCGCCGGGGGGCGACGGCGGCGAAAGCGAAGGCGCCCAAAGCACCCTGCAGGAATCGCCGGCGCGTGAGCTCGGCCTCCGTCGAGGGAGACATGAGCACATCGTAGGAAGTGCACGACCGGCCGGCAAGGGCACCCGGTGACTTTGACGAGCGGCACCTCGATTCACGCTCTCTGACACGCCGCTCGCGTGACCCCGTTCCAAGCCCGTGTCCAGGGCGACCGCTTATACTGGCTTCCAATCGGGCGCGTCAGCGAAGGAGCAGAGCCGCCAGTGGATGTGAGCGCCAAGCCGCCCCCCTCGACCGCGACGGAGGACGGAGCGTCGGGCACCGAGTCCGACCCGGCGGAGAAGCGGCGCAAGAAGGACAGAAAGCTCGCCGCCGCCGGCCTCGTCACGCTCCTCGCCTTCTCCGCGCTCGCCGCCGCCGAGGACGCGGCCGGCTTCGGCAAGAAGGCAAGGAAATCAGCGGCCGGACCCGCCGTGCTGGGGGAGCCGGAGCGGTTGACGGCGGGGGCTCGCGAGCCTTCGGGCGTGGCGTTCGACGCGCGCACGGGCCACCTCTTCCTCGTGGGCGACGAGGGGCGCCTCGTCGAGCTCGACGGCGAGGGAAAGGTGCTCGCCCGGCACGTCGTGCCCGGCGACATCGAGGACGTGGCCGTGCACTCGCCGAGCGGCCTCGTCGTCCTCCTCTCGGAGAAGGAGGGCACGCTCCTCGTCTTCGACCGCGCGAAGGCCGAGGTCCAGCGGAAGATCCGGCTCGACACCGTGGCCCTCCTCGGCACCGAGCCCGGCGACAAGAACCAGGGATTCGAGGGCCTGGCCTTCCGTGCGGAGAAGGAACGGACGGGCGGCGGCATCTTCTACCTCGTGCACCAGCGCTCGCCGGCGATGGTGCTGAGCCTCGCCTTCGACCCCGTGACCGAAAAGGACGGCCTGGGCAAAGAGGCGGTCCTCGCCCGCTGGCCGCTGGAGGGACGGGGCGACCTCACCGCCGCCACGTGGATCGAGTCGCTGAAGCGGCTGGTGGTCATCGAGGACGCCCGCGATCGCCTGCTCTTCCTGCGCGACGACGGCCGCGTGGAGGCTGAAGTTCCCCTCCCGGGCGTCCAGCAGGAGGGCCTCTGCGTGGACGCGAGCGGCACTCTCTGGGTCGCCGACGACCGGGCGGGACTCCTCCGCTTCCGCGGCGCGCTCGACGTCCTGCGCTCCGCTCTCGCGTCCCGCGGGGGCGCGTGAGGGCGGCGCGTCCGGCCGCCGCCGCCTGCGCGCTGTTCTTTTCGTCCGGGCTCGCGCGCGCCGAGGACGGGACGTTCGGCCCGGGGATCCGCTACCGCAACAAGGCCGCGGAGTTCGAGATCGCCCTCAACGGCTACGCCCAGATCGACTACAGCGACTTCCTGAACTGGTCGAGCCGCGACCCCGACCAGCCGCTCGACAGCCCGGACTGGAACCCGACGCGCCTGCGACTCGGCGTCGAGGGCGAATGGCACCGGCTCTCCTGGCAGGTCCAGGGCGACTTCGGCGACCTCGCCAACTTCCGCGAGGACACGGACGTCCAGCGGCTGCGCGACGCCTACCTGAGCTACGCCTTCGCGAAGTCCTTCGCGCTGCAGGCCGGGCACTTCAAGCTCCCCGTCGGCCTCGAGTGGCTGACGTCCGCGCGGCGGCTCGACTTCGTCCTGCGCTCGCTCCCCGCCCGCAACCTCGCGCCCGACCGCGACTGGGGAGTCGAGGTCAAGGGAGAGATCGGCAAGAGGCTCGAGTACACGGCCGGGGTCTTCGCGGGAGACCAGTACCGGAGCTTCCGGCGCACGAAGACGACGGGAGCGGGCCGTCTCGTGCTGCGCGCCGCGCCGGGCCTCGAGCTGGGCGGGTCGTTCGCGCAGGGCGACGTGGAGGCGCAGGAGGAGGTCCCCGAGGTCACGACCCGGCCCCTCGGCCAGCAGGGCGAGGCGAGCTCCGGGTTCGAGTTCTTCCACCGCAAGTTCGTGAACGGAAGCCGGCGCTGGATCGGCGGCGACGTAACGCTCCTCCGCGGGCCGATCGGGATCAAGGGGGAGTACCTGGAGCAGCGCGAGGAGAGGCGCGGCCAGGGGGCCAACTTCGAGGACCTGCCCGCGCTCAAAGGCCGGGGGTGGGCGGCGTCCGCGACCTGGCTCGTCACCGGGGAGAAGAAGAAGCGCACGGTCCGGCCGGAGCGGCCGCTGCTGCACGGCCCGGGAGCGGTGGAGCTGGGCTTTCGCTACGACGAGATCCGCTACGACGACGTCGGCCCCGACGACGGCTTCGCGGGGGCGGGCAACCGGTCGCGGAACATCCGGCCCGCGACGGAGCGATGCCTCACCGGCGGGCTCTCGTGGTGGCCGCGGGCCTTCCTGCGCATCGAGGGCAACCTCGTGCAGGAGCGCTTCGAGGACTCGCTCCTCGCCCCGGAGCCGGGACGCCAGGAAAACTACTTGACCGTCCTCGTTCGCTTCCAGATCGAGCTACCCTAGGGAGCGACGCGGTCGCCGTCCCGGTGGCTGCGATGCGGTAACGAAGAAAGGTCATGCGCCGGGAATCGCTGCTCGTCGTCTGCGCCGCGCTAGCCCTCTCCGCGTGCGGAGGCGGGGGCTCTTCGAGCTCCACCTCCCCCAGCCCGCCGAGCCCGTCGCCGTCGTCGGGCCCCGGCCCGAATCCCGCGGCCAGCGACCCCATCTTCGACCAGGGCCGGCTCCACGAGGTCCGGATCTCGATCGATCCCGCGGACTGGCGCTCGCTCCAGGAGAACTTCCGCACCAACCAGTACTACGCCGCGGACATCACGCTCGACTCCACGGTCGTGCGCCAGGCGGGGATCCGCTCGCGCGGCTCGGGCTCGCGCAGCGGCGTCAAGCCCGCGCTGAAGTTCGACTTCAACAAGTACGTCTCGACCCAGGAGTACGGCGTCTACAAGACGATGAACCTCAAGAACCTCGTCCAGGACCCGAGCTTCCTCCGCGAGCGGATGTCCTTCGCGGTCTTCGAGGCGATGGGCATCCCCGCTCCCCAGAACAGCTTCGCGCGAATGTTCGTCAACGGCCAGTACTGGGGGCTCTACCAGGTGACGGAGCCGATCAGCAAGCCGTTCCTGAAGGCGCGGCTCGGTGAGGAGAGCGGCAACCTCTTCGACTACCAGTACTCCTATCCCTACGACTTCTCGTTCCGGGGCGACGACCCGCGCGAGTACGTGCCCGTGCCCTTCGAGCCCCAGACGAACGAGGACCACCTGGACGCGACCGGCCTCGTCGACTTCATCCGCGCGATCAACGGCGCGAGCGACGCCACGTTCAGCGCGGACATCGGGGCCTGGATCGACCGCGAGCGCTTCCTCACCTACCTCGCCGTCGAGAACGCGATCGCCGAGAAGGACGGGATCGTGGGCGAGCTCGGAGCCAACAACTTCTACCTCTACCAGTACGGCGGGCAGCGCCGCTTCGTCTTCCTGCCCTGGGACAAGGACAGCACGTTCAACTCGCCCACCCAGGCCGTCTACCTGCGCATCGAGACCAACGTCCTCGTGCGCCGCCTGCTCGCCGACCCCGCGATGCAGCAGCTGTACATCTCGACGCTGCGGCGGGCGGTGACCTCGTTCGTGAACACGCGCTACCTGACGCCGCGGCTCGAGACCGCCTACACGCAGATCCGGGAGGCCGCGCTCGCCGACACCACGAAGCCCTTTTCGAACACCGAGTTCGAGCTCGGAGTGGGCGGCCTGCGCGGGATCATCGCCGCCCGCGAGGGGGACGTGCTCTCCCAGACCGGCGGCAGCTAGTCGTCCCCGTCGGAGCCTATTCTGCGGAGAAGGCCTCGCTCACCACCATGCCCGCCGCCGACTTTGCGGGCGAGAGGCCGAGGACGTAGAGCGCGGTGGCGGCCGTATCGACCGTGCGCACCGGCTTCGTGAGCTGACGCCCGCGGCCCGGGATTCGCGGACCCGCGACGACCCAGGGGATCGTCATGTCCTCGGGGATCTCGGACCCGTGGATGGTCGCCTTCCCCCCGTGGTCGGCGGTGAAGATGATCGTGGTCTCCGGAGGCAGCGCCGAGAGCAGCCGGCCGATCGCCCCGTCCGCGACCTCGAGCTGGTGCATGTAGTCCGGCGACATCCACCCCTTCGCGTGCCCCACGATGTCCACGTCGGGCAAGTGCACGAACATCAGGTCGAACCCGGCCTGGGACTGGACGATGGCCTGGTTCGCGATCTCGGCGTCTCCGAGCTTGACGAGCACGAACTCGTCGATCGTCCCGCTGATCTCCAGGTGGCGGAACTTGTCCTTGCCCGCGACGAGCACGGTGCGCAGGCCCGCTTCGTGCGCGATCTCGAAGATCGTGGGCACGCCGCAGTTCGGCTTCGTCGCGTCGTAGGTGTCCCAGAGGACGTGGTGGTCCGTGGGCAGGAACCCGGTGAGCATCGACGTGTGGGCGGGCAGCGTCAGCGACGGGAAGACGGTCTGCGCCTTCCAGGTGTAGGCCCCGCGCCGGGCGAGCCCGTAGATGTTGGGCGTGGGGACCTGGGTGGGCGCATCGCCGCGCAGCCCGTCCACGGAGAGGATGACGACCTTGGGCGTCGGAGGGGGCGTGGGCGCCGGGGTCGGCGTCGGGAAGGTCGGGATGCTGGGAGCCGCCGCCGAATGGCCTCCGCAGCCGGCCGTCGGAAAGGTGAGGCTCGCGCCGAGGAGGGGGATCAAAGCCGCACAACGCCACATGGCCCTGGACAGCCTCGGAAGGCTGCCCCGGCCCAGGCCGGGTAGGATCATCGAGGTTCCTGGGATCTATTTTATTGGAGGTCGCGCCGTCCAGAATGGATCTTGTTGCCCATTTGTGACGAGCCGCACGTTCGTCAAGTCGCACGACTACAATGGCTTCCAGTCATCGTCCCCGTGCGGGCGGAAAGCACGGAACCCCGCCCGCGCCGTCACCGTCTTGTAACGGGTGACCCCGCCAGAACCCGAAAAGAATCGTGTGCCGTTCGAAGTCCTGAAGCGGACCGGCCTGCTCGGCGAGCTCTCCGCCGACGCGCTGCGTTCGTCACCGGACGACGACGGAGACGAGGCGCCCGCCGCCGCGCCCGCGGCCGACGAGGAAGCCGAACCCGCCCTGCCCTAGCTCCTAGCCCTCGCCCGCCGCCGGCTGCTGCTGCGTCAGGCAGTGCAGCGTCCCCAGCCCCCACACGAGGTCCACGGCGTGCACGCCCACCACCGGGCGGTCGGTGACGAGCTCCGACAGGATCCCGAGGGCCTCGCGATCGGCGGGGTCGTTGAACGTCGGGACGATCACCGCGGCGTTGGCCAAGTAGAAGTTCGCGTAGCTCGCCGGCAGCCGCTGCCCGTTGAAGACGAGGGGCAGGGGCATGGGCAGGAAGACGACCTGCGGGCGCGAGCCGTCTTCGAGGCGCGCCCCTTCCAGGCGCTCGCGGTTCTCCTCGAGCGCGGCGTAGTTGGGGTCGCGCGGGTCCTTCTCGCGGCAGAGCACGATCGTCCGCGCGCCGACGAATCGCGCGAGGTCGTCGACGTGGCCGTGCGTGTCGTCGCCCGCGATCCCCCGCCCCAGCCAGACGACGTTCGTCGCCCCGAGCGCGTCGCGAAGCACGGCCTCGTAGTCGGCGCGGGTGAACCCCGGGTTCCGGACCTGCACCGCGGGATCGAGCAGGCATTCCTCGGTCGTGAGGAGCGACCCGCGGCCGTTCACGTCGATGGCGCCGCCTTCGAGGACGACCTCGCGGCCGCGGTGCTCGACCGGCCGCAGGGGCAGGCCCAGGGCCTTGGCCGCGCGACGAGAAGTCTGCGCGTCCTTCTTCCAGTCGGGATATTTGGCCCAGGCGTTGAAGCGGAAGCCCGCCACCGCGCGCTCGCGCCCTCGCCTCACGAAGATCGGACCCTTGTCCCGAGTCCAGCCCCGATCCGACGGC
This sequence comes from Acidobacteriota bacterium, assembly GCA_046726955.1. Lineage (GTDB taxonomy): Bacteria > Acidobacteriota > Vicinamibacteria > Fen-336 > Fen-336 > CAVPGH01. The sequence goes on along the minus strand of JBKPBQ010000521.1, from coordinate 6,079 downwards.
CAGCGGAAGAAGTCCACCCTTCCGATGTCCGCCCCGACCTTCTTCAGCACGGCGCGCGCGCGGGCCTCGGTCCGCGCCTCGGGGACGAGGATGCGGACGCGCTCCCCGGGATCGAGCTTGCGCACGATCTCGCCGTAGACCCAGGGGATGGGTGCTATGCGTCCGGGCCAGTCCGTGAGCGTGTGGGGCCAGCCGAGCCAGGTCGCCTCGTGGCGCTCCCACTCGGCGGGCATCGCGAAGCCCGCGGACCGCGCCGTCACTTCAGTCGAGGAAGCGCCGGTCCAGGCCGGCGTAGGCGTCGATGCGGCGGTCGCGGAGGAACGGCCAGTTGCGGCGCACCTCCTCGATGCGTGCCGGGCTGACCTCGCCCACGAGGATCTCCTCCTTGTCGGTGGACGCTTCCGCCACCACCACCCCGAAGGGATCGGCGAGGAAGGTCGTGCCCCAGAACTCGAGGCCGGCGCCGCCCTCGGGAGGGATCTCGTGACCTACGCGGTTCACCACCGCCACGTAGACGCCGTTGGCGATGGCGTGCGCGCGCTGGATCGTCTGCCAGGCGCTGCGCTGGGCCGCCCCGTACTGCTCCTTCTCGCTCGGGTGCCAGCCGATGGCCGTCGGAAAGAAGAGCACGAGCGCGCCTTGCAGCGCGGTGAGGCGCGCGCCTTCCGGGTACCACTGGTCCCAGCAGATGAGGGCGCCCACCTTTCCCGCCGGGGTATCGAAGGCGCGGAAGCCGAGGTCGCCGGGGGTGAAGTAGAACTTCTCGTAGAAGAGAGGATCGTCGGGAATGTGCATCTTGCGGTAGAGGCCGACCGGCCGCCCGTCCGGCCCCAGGACGACCGCGCTGTTGTGGTAGAGGCCGGGCGCTCGCTTCTCGAAGATGGGAACGAGGACCGTGACTCCCGCCTCCTTCGCGGCGCGGCCGAGCGTCTCCGTGCTCGGGCCGGGCACGGTCTCCGCGAGGTCGAAGAGGGCCTGGTCCTCCTTCTGGCAGAAGTAGGGCGTCCGGTAGAGCTCGGGCAGGCACACGACCTGCGCTCCCGCCCGCGCCGCGTCGTGAACGCGCGCCGCCGCTTTCTCGAGGTTGTCCTCGGGCCGGGCGGACATCGACATCTGCACGAGGCCGACCTTGAAGGCGGTGGAGGGTGAGGACATCGAAAGGCCAGTCTACTCGATCAGGGTCGCCGTCCGTCCCTTCGCCCGAAGCCTTCGGCGAGAGCGGCGGCGAGGAGCGGCACGAGGATCTCGTGGTGACCGGTCAGCCGGTAGCCGCGGCCGACGCCGCGCGTCGGCCTCTCCACGACGTTCGTGCTCGGCCGGTACGACTGCAGGAAGTCCAGGTTCGCCGTCGCGAAATCGCGGAGCGGGTGCCCGAGGTTCCGGGCGAGCGTGACCGCCTTCAGGAAGACCTCGGGGAGGAGCACCGCGGAGCCGACGTTCAGGTAGACGCCGCCCCCGCCGAGGCGCGCGACCTGTGCTGCGAAGAGGCGGAAGTCGAGGTGCGTGGCGCGTCCGAGGGCGCCGGGGTCGAGCCGCGGGTGCATGTGCACGATGTCCGTCCCCACCGCCACGTGGACGGTAGCGGGCAGGCCGAGACGGTGGGCGGCCGCGAGCAGGCTCACGCCGAGGTGCCGCGGGCGGCGCCGCGCGAGATAGCGGCCAACGGCGGCCCCGAGACCGAGGCCCTCGCGATCGCCGACCGCTATCGCCTCCGAGAGCTCTTCTCCCGTCTCGCGCGCCATCCCGAAGGCGCCCGAGCCCAGGCCCGCGTCCACGTCCTCCGACGTGCGCCCCGCGACCGCGAGCTCGAAGTCGTGGACGATGCCCGCCCCGTTGAGCGCGATCCCGGTCACGAAGCCCCGCTCCATGAGGTCCACGAGGATCGGGGAGAGCCCCACCTTGATCACGTGCGCGCCCAGCCCCCACACCACCGGCTTCCTGCGCGCGCGGGCCCTCGCGATCTCGCCGGCGAGGTGCCGCAGCGTGTCCCCGGCGAGGATCCGCGGAAGCGAGGCGAGGAAGTCGCGGACGCGCGCGCCCCTCGGGGACGGACGCGCGAAGTCGCGGAGCGCGACCTTGCTCTTCCGCCGGGCGAGCGGATAGGTGGCGACGCCGTCCAGCACGAGGGGGGAGAAGGAGGGGCGACGCGACCGCCGCCGCGTCAAGGGCCGACCGCCTCCTCCACGACCTGGCAGAGGACGTGGACGACCATCGAGTGGACCTCCTGGATGCGCTGCGTATCGGAGTGCGGGACGTCGATCAAGTAGTCCACGAGCTCGCGCAGCTCTCCGCCGCCTCCGCCGGTGAGGCCGACCGTGACGAGCTTCTGCGCGCGCGCGGCGCGAAGCGCCTCCAGCACGTTCCGCGATCTTCCGGAGGTGCTGATGCCGAGGGCGAGGTCGCCCGGCCGGCCGAGCGCCTCGACCTGCCGGCGGAACACGGTCTCGAAGCCGTAGTCGTTGCCGACGGAGGTGAGGACCGACGGGTCCGTCGTGAGGGCGACGGCGGCGAGGCCGCGGCGCTCGGCGCGGAACCGTCCGACGAGCTCGGCCACGAAGTGCTGGGCGTCCGCGGCGGAGCCGCCGTTGCCGAAGGCCAGCACCTTGCCGCCCTCGCGGAGCGCCCGCGCCATCCGACCGCCCACCTCGACGAGCCGCTCCGCGCTCTCCGCGAAGAAGCGCTGCTGGAGCGAAGCAGACTCCGCCGCGACGCGACGGATCTCGTCCGCGTCCATGCGCCGATTGAACCACAACTCCGGCAGTGGCAGTAGCGCGGAGCGGCTCCCGCCCGGCTCAGAGAAGGCGGATGTGGACGGTCAGGAAGATCGAGGGAAGAGCGGGATCGTCGGTCGCCACCTGGAACACCTCCCCGTTGCGGACGCCGGGAGGGATGCTCACGGGGACGGGGAGCCGGCGCGAGATCTTGCCTTCCCCGAAGCAACGATCGCAGTCGAACAAAGGCCCTCCGGTGCCGTCGCAAGCCTGGCAGGTCGCGGAGACGGGGACCTCGAGCGGGAGGATGCCTCCGGCCTGGGCCTCCTCGCGCGTGAGGAGGATCTCGCCGGAGAGGGAGCCGGGCTGGAACGGTCGCCGCAGGTCGCCGGCGGCGGGGCTGCGCACGAACGACCAGCCGTGGGGCTCCGGCCGCTCGGACCGGCCGAGCGTCTCGTCGTAGCGCCGGCGCCGCTCGCTGTCCGTCAGCGTCTCGTAGGCGACCTGGAGCTGCTGGAACTCCGGCACCGACGCCTCCGCGGCCAGGTCGGGGTGAAACTGCTTGGCCAGACGCCGGTAGGCCTTCTTGATCGCGGCCGCGCTCGCGTCGCGGGCGACGCCGAGAATCTGGTAGTAGTCCTTGGGTTTCTCCATCCCGGGCCCCACCATAGGTGGTAGCTCGCGCGGCTGTCAAGAGAAAGCTGACCGCGGCCCGTGAGCGCTCGAGACGAAGGGCGGCGACGCCGGAGCTAGAACCCCTTGATCTTCGGCGCCTTCTTGTAGAGCTGCCAGATCACGTGCCAGCCGACGAGGATGATCACGAGGTAGGGCACGAACGCGAACGAGTCCTCGATCCCGAGGTTGCCCCCCGCGAAGTAGGACGTGTGGGAGTTGATCATCCCCCAGACGAGCGGCACCGACATGTAGGTGTTGTGCCGCGACCGTCCTCCCGCCAGCGCCACGAGGGCAGCGTCGGGAGCCGTGCCTTCCTTCACCGCGCGGATGATCTTCTGCTGCGCCGGCCAGATCCGGAACCAGACGTTGAAGGCCATGATGGTGCCCAGCATCGCCGCGAGGTGGATGTTGTAGCCGCGGTAGCTGAAGCCGGACCAGTGCATCAGGCAGATGACGATCCCGAGGAGCGCGTAGCCGACCGCGCCGAAGACCTTCGGGTCCTTGATGGCCTTGGCGAGCGCGTCGTAGACGAACGGCGCCACGAACACGAACGCGAGCATCACGATGGCGATGGCGTTCCACCCCGCCTCCGGCCGCAGCGTGATCTTCGCCCCCCAGAACACGAACTGCAGGAGCAGCACGCCCGTGATCCACGTCCAGGCGGCGCCCCAGCGGAACCAGTAGAGAGCGCGGGGCAGGAGCTCCGGGTTCACCTTCTTCTTGGTGTCGCCGTCGAGCGTCCCCTGCAAGGGGCCGTTGACGAAGTTGAAGAAGTACAGCATCCCAATCCACATGATGCCGGCGAAGATGTGGATCCAGCGGGAGAGGACGCTCAGTATCTCTACCACCGCAACTCCTCCTTGTGTAGGGGCCTTCCGGGCGGGAAGGGTAGCACGGGAGTCAATGCTGCCTCGCGCGAACGAGCGAGCGCACGAAGTTGCGCACGGAGAAGCGGCCGAGGCTGAACCACGTCATCGGCCCTTCCCGCCCGATGGCCCGCCGCGCGACCTCCGCCTCGGGAAGACCAAGCGCCACGAGCTCGAGGACGCGCTCTCGGAGCCCGCGCAGGTGCTCGGACTTCCGCCGCAGGGCGTCCACTCCTCCCCGGACCGGCCCGCGGTGCGCGCAGAACACCTGCTTCGCCCCGGTGGCCGCCGCCAGGTCGAGGGAGGTGATGAGCCGGTCGAGCTCCTCGTCGGACCGGAGGTACCGCAACCGCTCCGCGAGGAAGAGGTCGCCGGTGAAGAGCCAGCCGCGGTCCGGCTCGAGAAGGCACACGTGGTCGACGCTGTGGCCCGGCGTGTGGAGGACTCGGAGGCGCAGGGAGGCGCCGGAGACCTCGTCCCCGAGCGGCTCCGCCCGGAAGCGCGGGACGCGTCCCCAGACGAGCCGCCGGTAGCGCTCCTGCACGAAGCCGTGCTCGAGGAGCGCCAGGCCCTCGCGGTGCACGCGCGGCACGAGGCCCCGCTCGGCGCACAGGGCGGGCGCCGCCCCCACGTGGTCTTCGTGGTGGTGCGTGAGCACGAGGCCGGTGAGGCGACGTCCCTCGAGCGCGCGCAGCAGCTCGCGCGCCGTGGCGGGCGGCCCGCAGTCGAGGAGCAGGTCGTCCACGAGATAGGCTCCCGTCCAGTACAGCGGCCGGCCGAGAGCGGTGCGCGTCAGGCGGAAGTGGACGACCTCGCCGTGCGTCTCCGCGCGGATCACGCCCCGGCCGCGAGCGCGAGGGGGCGGAACTCCCAGAAGAGCGCGGCCAGCACGAGGACGAGCCCGAGTACGAAGAGGAAGGGCCGCAACCGCGGCAGCAGGCCCGGCTCTCCGGCGATCGTCACGTCGGCGGCGGCGACGCTCGTGCGGGCGACGGGCCCGTCCACGGCTTCCGCCACGATCCAGAGGCCAGGGTGCGAGCCGCGCAGGGCTCCGGAACGGCGGATCGCGATCTCGTCGCGCTGCTTTCCCGACGCGGGGACCGCGATCTCCGGAGGATCCTCCGGAATGAGCCCGCGCGCCGTGTGCGCGTGCAGGCGCACGCGGTGCGGCGCGCCGTCGGCGCTCTCCAGCGTCACGGGCAGGAACCCGCGGGCGTCGATCGTGACCGGCGAGGTGCCGACGCGGACCGCCGGCGGCGCCTTCTCCCCGAGGGCGAGGAGGAGATACGCGGGCTCGCTCACCGTGACCGGGTTGCCGCTGGCGTCGGCCGGCGCGCCCTCCCCGTAGTCGAGGCGCAGCAGGACCGCGTGCACGCCGGGACGCGGGACCTCGTGGGGGAAGCGCAGCACGACGCTCGCGGCGCCCCCGGGAGGAATGTCGTTCGAGAGGCGCGACTCATCGGTCCGCCCGAGAAGCTCGCCGGTCACGCTCAGCGCGGAGACGGGCTGCGGCCCCGTGTTGCGCAAGTCCACGCGCACGGCGAGCGCGTCCGCGTCGGGCTTGACGGAGCCGCCCACCTCCAGGCGGCCGAGCGCGGAGGCGGCGACGGCCGTGCCTCCGGCGACGACGACGAGAACGGCGACGCTGAGGCTAGCGGAGGGCCTGCACGGGGACGTAGGTGACCCCCGTCTCGACGAAGGCGTCGTCGAGCTTGCGGCCCTGCTTCTTGCTGGTGGCGAACACCTTGATGTCCGCCGCCTTGCGGGCGTCCTTCTCCACCGGCGCGAACTCGCAGATGTTCTCGGGCTGGATCGCGAGCTGGAAGG
>JBKPBQ010000520.1:0-6714 GCA_046726955.1 Acidobacteriota bacterium | reverse complement strand
GGCCTTGACCGTGAACGTGGGCGGACGCCCGGAGAACGCGCGGCTCGTGGAGGCGGCGCGGAAAGCGCTCGAGGCGGCGATCGCCCTCGCCGGCCCGGCCGTGCCCATCCGCAGCCTCTCCGCGGCCATCGAGAAGGCGCTGCGCGGGTACGGCGTGCGGCCCATGCAGAATCTGTGCGGCCACCACGTGGGCCGGTGGAGCGTCCACTCGCCGCCCCCTGTTCCGAATCGACCCGACGACGGCGACGAGCGGCTCGCGGTGGGCGCGACACTGGCCATCGAGCCCTTCGCGACGGAGGGCCCCGGGCTCGTGGGCGAGGTCGGAACGCCCGAGGTGTTCCGCCTGCTCCCGGGCCCCGACGACCTCGGCGACGTCGCCACGGAGGTGGCCGCGGCCCTCCGGGAGCTGAACGGGCTGCCTTTCTCCCGCCGCGACCTACGGGACTTCGCCCGTGCGGACGTGGAGACGACCCTCGCCACGCTCGTGCGTCGGGGGCGGCTCCACGCCTATGCCCCGCTCGTGGAGACGAGCGGCAAGAAGGTCGCGCAGGCGGAGCACACGATCTACGTAGGCCCCGTCGGGGTCGAGGTGCTCACCCGCTAACGGAGCGGGCTATGTCTTTGGTGGCTCTTCGTCGAGGAGATCGTAGGGGAGCGGCTGTGGCCCGGGTACGATGCCTGCGATGTCGGGATCCTCGTCGGCCTTGCGCTCGACCTTGACCTTGTGCTCTTTACGGTCGACCCGCTTCGCCGCCTTCTCCCGCGCGCGCTCCTGCCGGGCGATCTCCTTCTGGCGCTTGGCAAACGTCGCTCGTCCACGGTTGGCCATGGGGAACTCCTCGGAGGTACTCCGTATTTTACCACGACTGCGGCGGCAGAGCGAGGGTCGATGACGCGAAGACCCGATCCCAACGCCCGGCTCGTCTACTCCACCGGCGGCGACGCGCCCGAGGAAACGAAGGCAAAGAAGCCCCCCGACCGAGCGCCCACGACCGCGGCTCCGGGCGGTGCGGGAATCCGGCTGCGCCTGGAGCGCCGCGCCTCCGACCGCGTGGTCACGCTCGTGACCGGCCTGCCCGGAACCGACGAGGACCGAAGCGACCTCGCGCGCGCGCTCAAGTCGGCCTGCGGGACGGGCGGGACGGTGAAAGGCGGGGTGCTCGAGCTGCAGGGCGACCACCGCGACGCGGTCGAGGCGGCGCTTCGTGCGCGTGGGCTGAAGTCCAAGCGTGCCGGCGGATGACGCTGCGGGGGCGAGGAGGGTTCGCAGCCATGACGGTGACCGTGAAGCGGTTCGAGACGGCGGACGACGCGCGGACGTTCGAGAAGGGACGTTTCGACGTGGTCGGGATCGGCGGTCTCTCCGTGGGCCGCGCGCGCTACGACCCGGGCTGGCGGTGGTCCACTCACGTCGGGGCCGCGATGGGCCTTCGGTCCTGCCCCGTCGAGCACGTCGGCCTCGTCCTCGAGGGCCGCGCGGCCATCCGCATGGACGACGGCGAGGAGATCGTGGTGGGCCCGGGCGACCTGTTCCACTGTCCGCCCGGACACGACAGCTGGGTGGTGGGCGACGCGCCCTACGTCTCGCTGCACTTCCTGGGCGCGGCCGAGTACGCGAAGAAGGACGAGCGGGCGCGGTGAGCGAGACGGCCGGCGAGGCGTGCTAGGCTCGCGGCCATCCACCGGGAGGCCCGCGATGTTCGAACCGTTCCGCAAGGACCTGCTCGCCGGCAAGACCACGATCGTCACGGGCGGAGGCACCGGTCTCGGCCGCTCCACCGCTCTCCGTCTCGCGGGCCTGGGGGCGAAGGTCGCGGTCCTGGGGCGTCGCCCGGAACCGCTCCGGGAGACCGTCGACGCGATCCGCGCCGCAGGAGGCACGGCCACGGCGGCTCCTTGCGACGTGCGCGACCCCGAGGCGGTTCGCGCGGCCTTCGACGCGGTCGAGCGCGAGCTCGGGCCCGCGAACCAGCTCGTCAACAACGCCGCCGGCAACTTCCTGGCCGCCACCGAGGACCTCTCGGCCAACGCCTTCAACTCCGTCGTGCAGATCGTCCTCTACGGCACCTTCCACTGCACGACCGAGCTCGGCCGGCGCCTCATCGTGCGCAAGGCGAAGGGCGAGATCCTCGCCATCACCACCACCTACGCGGCCACCGGATCCGCGTTCGTGATCCCCTCCGCCGCGGCCAAGGCGGGCGTGCGGGCGATCGTCAAGGGCCTGGCCGTGGAGTGGGCGGCCTACGGGATCCGGCTCAACGCGATCGCCCCCGGCCCCTTCCCGACCGAGGGCGCCTTCAGCCGGCTCATGGCGAGCCCCGAGTACCAGAAGCAGGCGCTCGAGCGCATCCCCTGGCGCCGCTTCGGAGAGCACTGGGAGCTCACGAACCTCGTGGCCTACCTGATGAGCGACGCCAGTCCCTACCAGACGGGCGACGAGGTCACGATCGACGGAGGCGAGGCGCTCTTCTCCGGCCAGGAGTTCTCGGGGCTCGCGCACCTCGACCGCGCGCAGGCCAAGCAGATGATGGGGATGCTCAAGCCGAAGAAGTAGCGCGCGTCAGTAGCCGCGGGCCTTGTCCACGACGTTCTGGAGCGGCTCTCCGCGGCGGAAGCGCTCGAGGTTCTCCAGGAAGCCGCGGCTCGCGTCCTCCAGCCACGTCACGGTCTGGTCGGCGCAGTGCGGAGAGACGAGCACGTTCTCGAGCCCCCAGAGCGGGCTTCCGGCGGGAAGCGGCTCCTCCTCGAACACGTCGAGGGCCGCCCCCTTGATCCGCCCTTCGCGCAAGGCCTCGACGAGAGCGGGCTCGTCGACGACAGCCCCGCGCCCGACGTTGATGAAGACGGCCGAGGGACGAAGGTGGGCGATCTCCCCCTTCCCTACGAGGTGGTGCGTGTCGGGAGTGAGGGGGGTCGCGACGACGACGTAGTCCGAACGCTCGAAGAGAGACGGCAGCGCCTTCGCGGGCAGCACCTCGTCCACGAGCGGGTCGCCGCGCGACTCTTCGGGCCGGCGCCGCAGGGCGAGCACCTTCAGGCCGAGCGAGCGCGCCCGCGCGGCCGTGGCCCGGCCGATGTCGCCGTAGCCGACGATGCCGAGCGTCTTCCCTTCCACCATCTCCGGCGCGAACTCCTCCCACCGCCCGGCAGTCTGGTTCCTGACGAGCTTCCTGAAGTCCTTCGCGAAGTAGTGGACGGCTCCGATCACCCACTCCGCCAGCGATGCGCTGAAGACTCCCTTGCCGTTCGTGAGCGGGATCGGGCTCTCCACGAGGGCCGGGAACAGCAGCCGCTCGACGCCCGCCGACCGGGAGTGCACCCACCGCAGGTTGGGCGACAGCGGAAAGACGGGTTCGACCTTCCTCCGTCCCAGCGAGCACACGAAGATCGCGTCGGCCGGAGGAGCCTTCTGGAACTGCTCCGTCTGGTCTCCGACCACGAACCTGACTCCGGCCGGCGGCGGCTCCAGAGAGCGAAGCCCGGCGTCTCCGGGACGCGCGAGGACCCAGACGGTCGTCACGCCGGGCACGGTACCACGTTTGACACGCGGAGCCGGCGGGGCATACGCTGCCTTTGCCGTCGCGTTTTCGCTCCCGCGAGCCGAACCTCCCCGACAATCGCCCCATGACGACATCCCACCCCGCCCCGATCGAAGCGCCCGCCGACCGCCCGTCGCCGCCGGTCGCCCGCAAGGTCCCGCGCGTCGAGGTGGTGCACGGCGACCGCCGCGTCGACGACTACTACTGGATGCGCGACCGCGAGAACCCCGACGTGGCGGCGTACCTCACCGCCGAGAACGACTACGCCGACGCCATCTTGAAGCCGACCAAGGACTTCCAGGCGGCCCTCTACACGGAGATGCTGGCCCGCATCAAGGAGACGGACATGCGGGTCCCCTTCCGGAAGGGACGCTTCTTCTATTACTCGCGGACGGAGCAGGGCAAGCAGTACCCGATCTACTGCCGGCGCGAGGGGAGCCTGGACGCGCCGGAGGCGGTGACGCTCGACCTCAACGCGCTCGCCGAAGAACAGGCCTTCATGGACCTCGGCGCCTACACCGTGAGCGACGACGGACGGCTCCTCGCCTTCTCGCTCGACGACGTTGGCTTCCGCCAGTACACGCTCCAGGTGAAGGACCTCCTGACGGGCGCGCTCCTGCCGCTGCGCGTCGAGAAGGTCGTCTCGGTCGCCTGGGCCTCGGACAACGAGACGCTCTTCTACGTGGTGGAAGAGGACAAGACGAAGCGCCCGCACCGGCTCTACCGTCACCGCCTGGGCACGGACCTCCACGAGCTCGTCTACGACGAGGTCGACGAGGCGTTCAACATCGGCGTGGGCCGCACCCGGAGCCTCCGCTACGTCGTCCTCGGCGTCGGCAGCCACACGACGTCCGAAGCGCGCTTCCTCTCTGCGGACGACCCACGCGGGGAGTTCGCCCTCGTCGCTCCGCGCGTCCACGAGCAGGAGTACGACGTCGACCATCACGGCGAGCACTTCTGGATCCGCGTCAACGACACCGGCCGGAACTTCCGCATCGTGAAGGCCCCGGTCGCCTCGCCCGGCCGCGAGCACTGGGAGGAGATCGTCCCCCACCGCACCGAGGTGATGCTCGAAGGCGTCGATCTGTTCCGCCACCACGCGGTGGTGTTCGAGCGCGAGGACGGCCTGCCCCACATCCGTGTCACGGATCTCCGGACGGGCGAGTCGCATCGCCTCGCCTTTCCGGAGCCGGTCTACTCCGCCTGGCCCGATGCGAACCCCGAGTTCGAGACCACGGTCTTCCGCTACAGCTACCAGTCGCTCGTCACGCCGAGCTCGATCTTCGACTACGACATGGAGAAGCGCACGCGCGTCCTGCTCAAGCAGACGGAAGTGCTGGGCGGGTACGACCCCGAGCGGTACGCGACGGAGCGTCTCTTCTCGACCTCCCCCGACGGCGTCCGGGTTCCCCTCTCGGTCGTCTACCGGCGCGGGCTCGTGCGCGACGGCCGCGCCCCGCTCTACCTGTACGGCTACGGCGCCTACGGCCTCTCGCTGCCCGTCGGCTTCTCGTCGAACCGCCTGAGCCTCCTCGACCGCGGGTTCACGATCGTCCTCGCGCACGTGCGCGGCGGCGGCGAGATGGGCAAGACCTGGCACGATGCCGGGCGGATGACGAAAAAGAAGAACACGTTCACCGACTTCATCGCCGCGGCCGAGCACCTCGTCGCCGGCAAGTGGACGTCCGCGGATCGCCTCGTGATCGAGGGCGGCAGCGCGGGCGGGCTCCTCATGGGAGCGGTGGCGAACGAGCGCCCGGACCTCTTCCGCGCGATCGTGTCCAAGGTCCCCTTCGTGGACGTGATCAACAGCATGCTCGACGAGACGCTGCCGCTCACGGTCGGCGAGTTCGAGGAGTGGGGGAACCCCAAGAAGAAGGACGAGTACGACACCATCAAGTCCTACTGCCCGTACACGAACCTGGACCGGAAGGCCTACCCCGCGATGCTCGTGAAGACGTCGTTCCACGATAGCCAGGTGATGTACTGGGAGCCCGCGAAGTACGTGGCGAAGCTCCGCACCCTCAAGACGGGCGGCGAGCCGCTGCTCCTGAAGACGAACTTGGCCGCCGGCCACGGTGGCGCTTCCGGCCGCTACGACGCGCTGCGGGAGACGGCGCTCGACTACGCGTTCATCCTGAGCCAGGTCGGCATCACGGCCTGAAGCGATGCGCGCGCTCTCGAGCTACATCGGCGGGCGCTGGGTGGAGGCGAGCGGGGAGCTCGAGACGCTCGTCAATCCCGCGACCGAGGAGCCGCTGGCGCGGGCGGGGGCATCCGGCGTCGACCGCCGGGCCGCCCTCGACTTCGCTCGTCACACGGGAGGACCCGCCCTGCGTGCGCTCACCTTCGCCGAGCGCGGCGCGCTTCTCCAGGCGATGTGCGACGCGCTCACCGCCAACCGGAACGAGCTCCTCGACCTCTCGGTGACGAGCGGCGGCAACACCCGCAGCGACGCCAAGTTCGACGTGGACGGTGCGACGTTCACGCTGTCCGCGTACGCGGAGATCGGCCGGCAGCTCGGAGCCGTGCGCGTCCTCCCCGACGGCGAAGGCGTGACGCTCGGACGCAGTCCGCGCTTCCACGGCCAGCACCTCCTCGTGCCCCGCCACGGTGTCGCCGTGCACATCAACGCGTTCAACTTCCCGGCGTGGGGCTTCGCGGAGAAGGCGGCGGTGGCGCTCCTCGCCGGCGTGCCCGTCCTGACCAAGCCGGCAACGAGCTCGTCCCTGCTCGCCCATCGGATGGTCGAGATCCTCGTCGAAAAAGCCGTGCTGCCCGCGGGTGCGCTGTCGGTGCTCGTGGGCGGTGTCGGCGACCTCCTCGAGCACGTGGGGCCACAGGACGTCGTCGCCTTCACCGGCTCCGGCGAGACCGGCATGAAGATCCGCGGGTTGCGCTCGGTGATCCGCCACAACGTGCGCGTGAACGTGGAGGCGGATAGCCTGAACGCCGCCGTCCTCGGTCCCGACGCGGAGCCGGGGAGCGAGACGTACGAATACTTCGTGAAGGACGTCGTGCGCGACATGACGCAGAAGGCCGGCCAGAAGTGCACGGCCATCCGGCGCGTCGTCGTGCCCACGCCCGTGCTCGACCGGGTGCGCGAGGGCCTCGGGGATCGCCTCCGAGCGACTACGGTCGGCAATCCCGACGCGGAGGGCGTGCGCATGGGTCC
>JBKPBQ010000519.1:0-11583 GCA_046726955.1 Acidobacteriota bacterium | reverse complement strand
GCCGCGGCCTGGGGCTCGCTCGCCGCGGGCGCCCGGGCGTGGGCGACCCACGTCAACGCCGAGGGAGGCGTCGCGGGCCGCCAGATCAAGGTGATCGTGAAGGACGACGGTTACACGCCGGGCCGCGCCGTCGCCAACCTCAGCGAGATGAAGGACTCGGTGTTCGCCATCGTGGGCCTCCTCGGCACCGCCGTCGTCAACGCCACGAAGGACCTGATCGCCGAAGCCGCGATTCCCGTCGTCTTCCCGACTGCCAACCCGCGGCTGTGGGCGGGGCAGAAGCCCGAGGACCTCCGGCGCGTCTTCGTCGTCTACCCCGACTACGACAGCGAGGGGGCCTACATGGCGGAGAGGCTCGCCCACGAGGTCAAGGCGAAGACGGTCGCGGTCTTCTACCAGAACGACGACTACGGCAAGGAAGGGCTCGGCGGCCTGCGCCGAGCGGCGGCCGAGGCGGGGCTCACGGTGGCCGCGGCCGTGCCCTACGAGCTGCAGGACCGCGAGATGAGCCTGCAGGCCGTGACGCTCAAGGAGTCCGGCGCGGACGCAGTCGTGCTCTTCTCGACCACGACGCACGGCGCAAACGTCGTGAAGGAGATGGCCAAGCTCGGCTACCGCCCCACGCTCTACGCGTCCTTCGTCCTGGCCGACCACTACACGATGTTCCGGCTCCTGGGCGAGCTCTACGAAGGGGCCTTCTTCGACACGTTCCTCCCCCTCGTCGGCGAGCCGGGCACGCAGGAGATCCTGAAGATCCTCCTCGCGATCGACCCCTCGCTCAAGGGACGCGAGGGATTCGCGCTCCTCGGGGCGATCGAGATGATGCTGACCGTCGAGGGGCTGCAGCGCGCGGGACGGGGCGTCACGCGCGACTCGTTCGTGGCCGCCCTCGAAGGCATCCACGAGTGGAAGCCGCTGCCGGGTTTCGCCCCCGTGAGCTTCGGCCCCGGCCGCCGTCACGGCCAGAACTCCCTGCGCCTGGTGCGCGCGGGTCGCGCCGCCGACCTCTCGTTCAGCGTGCTCACCGAGTACCGGAGCTTTCCGCCGCTCTTCTGATCCCGAGCGGTGAGCGCTCTTCTCGAGGTCCGCGACCTCCGCATCGCCTTCGGCGGCATCCGCGCCCTGGACGGCGTCACGCTGGACGTCCCCTCCGGGGAGACGCTCGCGCTCATCGGGCCGAACGGCTCGGGCAAGACCTCGCTCTTCAACTGCGTGACCGGAGCGTATCGGGCGGACGGAGGAACAGTCGCGTTCTGCGGAGAGAGCCTGATCGGGCTGCCCCCGTACGCGGTGGCGCGGAGGGGAATCGCGCGCACGTTCCAGAACCTCCGGCTCTTCGGGACGCTGAGCGTGCTCGACAACCTGCTCGTGGGCCGGGAGCGGCACTGGAGGAAGAGCTTCCTGGACGCCGCGCTCCGCCGACGTGCCGAGGAGGTGCGGCAGCGCGCCCGCGTCGAGGAGGTGCTCGAGGTCCTGAGCCTCGAGGCCTGGCGGAAGCGGCGGGCCGCGGACTGCCCCTACGGCGTGCAGAAGCGCGTCGAGCTCGCGCGCGCCCTCGCCTCGGAGCCCCGGCTCCTCCTGCTCGACGAGCCGGCGGCCGGACTCACCGCGGAGGAGAAGGAGGAGCTCGCCTACTGGATCCACGAGATCCGCGGGCGGCTCTCCGTGACGCTCGTCCTCGTGGAGCACGACCTGCGGTTCGTCTCCCGGCTCGCCGGCCGAGTGGTGGCCCTCGAGGAAGGCCGCGTGATCGCGGAAGGGGCGCCCGCGTTCGTGCAGGCCCATCCCGAGGTCGTGCGCGCCTACCTGGGTGACTGATGCTGCTGCGCGTGCAGGCGATCGAGACCGCCTACTTCGACCGGCTGGTCGCGTTGTCCGGCGCTTCCGTCGAGGTGGACGCGGGCGAGGTCCTCGCCGTGCTCGGTCCGAACGGAGCGGGGAAGACGACGCTGCTGCGCAGCATCGCCGGCTTCCTGAAGGACCAGCCTCGGAAGGGAACGATCGAGCTCGACGGCGAGCGCATCGAGCGGCAGGACGCGGAGCGGATCGCGCGTCGAGGCGTCGTGCACGTCCCCGAGGACCGCGGCCTGTTCCGCGAGCTGACCGTGGAGGAGAACGTCCGGGCCGCGCTCTGGGAGCGGCCGGCCGCGGAAGCGAGGGCCGACCTCGACTTCGTCCGCTCGCTCTTCCCCGTGCTGCGCGACCGCGCGGCCGAGCGCGCGGAGTCGCTGTCCGGCGGACAGCAGCAGATGCTCGCCCTCGGCCGCGCCCTCCTCCGCCGTCCCCGGCTCCTCCTCCTCGACGAGCCGTCGCTCGGCCTCGCGCCCCAGACCGCGAAGTCCGTCTTCGCCGCCCTCCAGGAGATCGCGCGGCGCGGGACCGCCATCCTCCTCGTGGAGCAGAACGCCCGCCTCGCCCTCGGCATCGCAGATACGGCGGCGATCCTCGAGGCCGGACGGGTCGTCCTGCGCGGCCCGGCGCGGGAGGTCGAGGATCACCAGGACGTGCGCGAGACCTATCTCGGGCTGGGAGCGGCGGACGCGGCTCCTCTCAAGGCCTGGCGCCTCCACCGCAAGAGGCGGCGATGGTGACCGCGTGCTCGCTCGGCGATCTCTTCTTCACCCGGGCTCGCGAGCGGGGGGAAGCGCTCGCCCTCCGCCACAAGGTCCGCGGTGTCTGGACGCGCGTGAGCTGGAGCGAGTACGCCCTCACCGTCCGTCGCGTGGCCGCGGCGCTCCTCGGCGCGGGGCTGCGTCACGGCGACCGTGTGGCCATCCTCGGCCAGAATCGGCCGGAGTGGCTCTACTGCCATCTGGGGACGATGGCGGCGGGAGGCGCCACCTGCGGCATCTACCCGACATCGTCTCCCGAGCAGGTCGCGTACCTCCTGAAGCACTCGGAGACGCGCGTCCTCTTCCTGGAGGACGAGGAGCAGGTCGAGAAGGCGCTGCCCGTCCTCGCCGATACCGCGGTCGAGCGGGTCGTGGTCTGGGATCGCAAGGGGCTCTGGGGCTTCGACGACGCGCGGATCGAGTTCCTGGACGCCTTCCTCGACGGCGGCGGCTCCACCGGAGGCGACGGCCGGGTCGAGGAGAGCGTCGCGGCCGTGGCACCGGACGACACCGCCATGGTCATCTACACTTCGGGCACCACCGGGCCGCCCAAGGGAGCGATGCTCACCCACCGCTCGATCCTCTTCATGGCGGAGGCCCTGCAGCGCGCGAACCCGATACGGCCGGACGACGAGGGCATCTCGTACCTGCCCTTCGCGCACGTCTACGAGAACCTCGTCTCCGTCCTCCTGCCGCTGCGCGCGGGCTCCGTCGTGAGCTTCGTGGAGAGCCCGGAGACGCTCTTCGCGAACGTGCGCGAGGTCTCGCCCACCGTGCTCGCGGGAGTGCCCCGCGTGTGGGAGAAGCTGCGCTCCACCGTCGAGCTGCGCATGGAAGACTCGACGCGGCTCAAGCGTCGTGCGTTCGCCTGGGCGCTCGAGGTGGGCTATCGGCACTCGAGGGCACGGGAAGGCGGCGGGCCGATCCCCGTCCGTCTCGCATCCGCGCACGCACTGGCCTCTCGTGCGGTTCTCGGTCCCCTCAAGCGCGTCCTCGGATTCGATCGCCTGCGTCTCGCCCTCTGCGGCGCCGCTCCCGCCTCGCCGGAGATGTTCGCCTGGTACCACGCGCTCGGCGTGCCCCTGCTCGAGGGCTACGGGCAGACGGAATCCTCGGGCGTCATCAGCGTGAACCGCGCGGGGAGTGCGCGTGTGGGTACGGTGGGCGAGCCGCTCGAGGGCGTCGAGGTGCGGATCGCCGAGGACGGGGAGATCCTGGCCCGCGGTCCTCTCGTCTTCGCGGGCTACTTCAAGGACCCCGCGCTCACCGCGGAGACCGTGGACACGGACGGCTGGCTGCACACCGGCGACGTCGGCCGTCTCCAAGACGGATACCTGAGCGTCCTCGACCGCAAGAAGGACATCCTCATCACCGCCGGCGGCAAGAACGTGACGCCGGCCAACATCGAGAACGCGCTCAAGTGGAGCCCCTACATCCAGGACGCGGTGGTCGTGGGCGAGGGCAGGAAGTACCTGGCCGCCCTCATCCTCATCGACGAGGAGGCGGTGGTGAAGTACGCGCAGGACCGCCGCATCCCGTACTCCACCTTCGAGGACCTCGCGCGGAGCCGGGACGTCGTCCGCCTCATCCAGGCGGAGGTGGATCGCGTCAACAAGGCGCTGTCCCAGGTCGAGGCCGTCAAGCGCTTCGCCCTCCTTCCCCGCCGCTTCTACGAGGAGGACGGCGACGTCACTCCCACGAAGAAGGTCAAGCGCCGCGCGCTCGAGCGGCGCTACGCCGACCTCGTGGAATCGCTCTACGGCGAGAGGCCCTGAAGGCCGCGGATGGACCTCGTCCTCAGCTACCGCGACGACCTGCGCTTCGCGCGCAAGCCCCGCACGTGGGCGCTCCTCGCACTTCCCCTCGCCGCCGCGATCGTCCTGCCCCTCGCGGCCCCCGTGTCCTGGACCGTGCGCGCGACGCTCGTGTGGGCGACCGCCATCGGCGTCCTCGGTCAGAACCTCCTGATCGGCAACGCAGGCCTCGCGTCGTTCGGACAGGCGGGGTTCCTCGCCATCGGCGCCTTCGCCTTCGGCCACCTACGCCACGCCGGCGTCCCCTTCCTCCCCGGAGCGGCCGCGGGAGGCATGGTGGCCGCACTCTTCGGCGTCCTCCTCGGCCTGCCCGCGCTCCGCCTCAAGGGCCCCTACCTGGCCATCGCTACCCTCGGCTTCGGGACCGCCGTCTACCAGGTGCTCGCGAGCTCGGAGCGGCTGTCCGGCGGCCGCACGGGGATGGAGGTCGAGCGGCTGCCCGCGCTGTTCGGCCTGAGCCGCAGCGTCTCGCTCTACTACGTGTACCTTCTGCTCCTCCTCGCCTTCCTCGCCCTCACGTACAACCTCGTGTCGTCCTGGGTGGGACGCGCCTTCACCGCGGTGCGCGACAGCGACGTCGCCGCGGAGGCGGTCGGGCTCGACAGCCGGCGGGTGAAGCTGCTCGCCTTCGCCGTGTCTTCGTTCTACCTCGGGGTGCAGGGCGCGCTCGTCGCCCAGTTCCTCGGGCACGTCGAGCCGCAGAACTTCACGGTGACGGAGTCCCTCACGCTGTTCGCCGCCGTGATCGTGGGCGGCCTCGCCTCGGTGGAGGGCGGCCTCTTCGGCGCCGCCTTCGTGGTGCTCGTGCCCGCTCTCGGCAGCGACTCGGGCTGGTTCACGCCGCTCGCCTTCGGCGCGGCGCTCCTGCTGGTGATGCTCTTCGAGCCCCTCGGCCTCGCCGGGCGCTGGCAGAAGATCCGCCTCTACTTCGAGAGCTGGCCCTTCCGGTGACGGACCGCCTCCTGTCGTTCCTCGTGGCCGGGCTTTCCGCGGGCAGCCTCTACGCCCTCGTCGCGCTCGGGCTGGTGCTCGTCCACCGCAGCACGCGCGTCCTCAACTTCGCGCACGGCGAGCTCGCGACGCTCGGGACGTTCGTGGCCTTCGAGCTCGCTTCGCGGGGGCTCCCGTTTCCCGCCGCCCTCCTCGCCGGCGGGCTCGCCGCCGCCGCCGTCGCCATCGGCTTCTTCTACGCGGTCCTCGTCCCGGCCCAGCGGCGAGGCGCGAGCCCCCTCGCCCTCCTGATCACGACGCTCGGCCTCGCCCAGGTCGTGCACGCGTTCGTCCTGTGGCGCTGGCGGGCGGAGCCCGAGCGGTTTCCCTTCCCGATCGCGGAGACCGCGAGCGTGAAGCTCGGTCCCGCAGTCGTGAGCGAGCTCTCGCTGGCCTCGCTCGCGGTGGGCTTCCTCGGGGCGTCGCTCCTCTACGTCGTCGTCCAGCACACGCGATTCGGGCTCGCGCTGCGCGCACTCTCGGAGAACGTCGCGGCCGCCCAGACGCTCGGCATACCCAGCCGTCCCGTGCTCGCCTCCGCCTGGGCCCTCTCCGCCTTCCTCGCCGTGGTGGCCGGAGTGTTCCTCGCCGCGCAGGTCCTGCTCGATCCCTTCTTCATGCTGGACCCCTTCCTCAAGGGCTTGGCGGCGGCGACCCTGGGCGGGCTCGACAGCCTGCCCGGCGCAGTGGCGGGGGGATTCCTGCTCGGAGCCGCGGAGGCCCTCACCGGAGCCGCCATCGGTCTCGAGTTCAAGAACTCCCTGGCCTTCGTGGTGATCGTGCTCGTCCTGCTCGTGCGGCCGCAGGGACTGCTCGGACGGGAGTTCAAGGAGCGTGTGTGAGGGGCTCCAGCAGGCTCTCCGGGATCTCCACGACTCGGGAGCGGAGCAGCTCGCCGAGGGCCTTCGCCTGGGGGTCGAAGCGTGTCGACGCGGCGACACCCTCGCCGAGGAGACCGCGGACGACGAAGTTGAGGGCGCGGAGATTGGGCAGCGCGTGGCGGACGATCTCGTGCGGTGCCGCTTCGGGGACGAGCTCGCGGAACCGGTCCACGGTGAGGAACTCCTGCAGCCAGGCGTGCGCCGCGTCGGACCGGGCCCACACGCCGACGTTGGCCGTGCCGGCCTTGTCCCCGGAGCGTGCTCCGAAGATCCGGCCGAAGGGCACGCGGCGGAGCTGACCAGCAGCCGGTCTTGCGGGCTTCTCGCCAGGGACTGCCTCGATGGCTTTCTCGCCCCCTCGAGCCGCCGCCTCGACGTCGAGCCGCCTTCCGTCGTCCATGACCACGACCTCACGGACGACCGACGCGGGTACCAGGCCCGGCCAGAAGACACCGTAGGGACTTTCCTCGCCCGGCGGGCTCGTCGCGAAAAAGCCGGGATAGCTGGCGAGCGCCAGCTCGACGGCGGCGCCGGAGAAGGCCCGCCCCACCTTCCGCGGGTCGGGATCGCGCACGGTGACGCGCAGGAGCGCGCTCGCGGCCTCTGTCGTCGCCGCGTCCTGGCGGTCGGACCGGACGATGTGGAAATCGACCGACGCGAAACGCGTCTCCCCGAGAGGCGGAGGAAAGAGCGCGCGGCGCACGAGCTCGGCTTTCTCCGCGACGTCGAGACCCGTGACGACGAGCGTCATCGTGTTGCGGTAGCCGCCGAGGTAGTTGATGCCGATCTTGGCCGACTCCGGCGCGGGCTCGCCGCGCACGCCGTGGATGCGGACGCGGTCTTTTCCCGCGCTCTCCAGCCGGATCGTGTCGAAGCGGGCCACCACGTCGGGGTTCTTGTAGCGCGCGCCCTCGATCTCGTAGAGGAGCTGCGCGGTCACGGTCCCGACCGACACCTCCCCGCCCGTCCCGCGGTGCTTGGTGATGACGGAGCTGCCGTCCTCGTGGACCTCGGCGATGGGAAAGCCGGGATGCTCGAGGCCGGCCACCTCGCGGAAGAACGCGTAATTTCCCCCCGTGGCCTGGGCCCCGCACTCGACGACGTGCCCGGCCACCACCGCTCCCGCGAGCGCGTCCCAGTCGTTTCGCTTCCATCCGAAGTGCCAGGCCGCGGGGCCCACCACGAGCGAGGCGTCGCTCGCGCGTCCGCACACGACCACGTCCGCGCCCTCGGCCAGGGCCCGCGCGATCCCCCAGCCGCCGAGGTAGGCGTTGGCGGTGAGGATCGGTCGGTCGAGGCTCGCGAGCGTGCGCCCGTCGTCGAGGTGCCGCAGCTCGTGGCCCTCGCGCTGGAGCTCGGCGAGGCGCTCTTTGAGGTCGTCGCCTTCGACGTGGGCGACGCGCAGGCCGACGCCCTGTCGGGCGGCGAGCTCGCGCAGGCGCGCCGCGAGTCCGGCGGGATTGAGTCCACCCGCGTTCGTGACCACACGCACGCCCTTGTCCTTCACGAGCCGGAGGACGTCCTCCATCTGGCGAAGGAAGGTCTGCGCGTAGCCTGCGGAGGGATCCTTCTCTCTCGCCTTGCCGAGGATCAGCAGCGTCAGCTCCGCGAGGTAGTCCCCGGTGAGCACGTCGATCGGCCCGCCCTCGAGCATCTCGCGCGGTGCGGAGAAGCGGTCGCCGTAGAAGCCCGAGCTGTTCGCGACGCGCAGAGGACGCCGGCCCACGGCGGCATTATCACGCTGCGCGTCCGGGTTACACTGCGGGCGATGGCGAGCGGCAGCGGGCCCGGGTCCCGCGTGATGGTCCTCACGGGCGCGGGGAGCGGGATCGGCCGCCACCTCGCGTCGCGCCTTCTCGGCGACGGCCACCGTCTCGTCGCCGCCGACCTCGACGAGCCGCGGCTCCAGGCCACCGCGCGCGAGCTGGGCTGGCCGGAAGACCGCGTGCTCCTCCGTCGCCACGACGTGCGCGACGCGCGGGGCTGGCCGGAGGTCGTGGACCTCGCCGTCCGGACCTGGGGGCGCCTCGACGTGCTGCTCAACGTGGCGGGCGTGCTGCGGCCGTCGCACGTGCACGACCACGACGCCGGCGACGTGGACTTCCACTTCGACGTGAACGCGAAGGGAGTCGTCCACGGCACCCGCGCCGCGGCGGCGCGGATGATCGAGCAGGGCCAGGGCCACATCGTGAACGTCTCGTCGCTCGCCGGCCACTGTCCCGTGCCCGGGCTCGCGCTCTACGCCGCCTCGAAGTTCGCGGTGCGCGGCTTCTCCCTCGCCGCCGCCTTCGAGCTCCGGCCGCGCGGCGTCTTCGTCTCCGTCGTCTGTCCGGACGCGGTCCAGACGCCGATGCTCGACCTGCAGCTCCACCACCCCGAGGCCGCGCTCACCTTCTCCGGGGCGCGCGCCCTCACTGTCCAGGAGGTCGCAAACGTGATCGTCGACGACGTGCTCGAGCGAAAGCCGCTCGAGGTCCTCATCCCCCGGTCGCGCGGCGTCCTCGCGCGGGTCATCAGCGCCTGGCCCGGCCTCGCCCTTTGGCTCTCTCCCCTCATGACGCGCCGGGGCCTGAAGCGGCAGCAGGACCTCATCCGGAGCCGCTCGTGAAGGAGGACCGTTGAGGCGCCTCTTTCTGCTGGTCCTCGCGGCCGCGTTCCTCCTGCTCCTCGTGGTCGGCGCCGTCGTCAGCTTTCGCGTCTCTCCCGCCGCCCGCCTGACCCTGGAGCCCGAGGCTCCCGCGCTCGGCCGGAAGAGCCCGGTGCACGTGACCGCGGAGGCGGCGGGGCGCGGCCTCACGTCGCTCCGCCTCGAGCTCGTGCAGGGCGACGACGTCCACGTGCTCGAGGAGAAGCGCTTCGCCGCGCGAGCGCCCTGGGCGTTCTGGGGCGCGCGCACCACGCGGGCCGAGATCCGCTCGGACGCCGGCTCCGAGAAGGTGCCGGGCCTCAAGGGAGGAGAAGCCGTCCTGCGCGCCGTGGCCACGCGCGCGGGGACGTGGCTCCTGCATCCCGATCCGGTGGTCGTCGAGAAGAAGCTGCCGGTGCGCCTCACGCCGCCCACGCTCGCCCTCCTCTCCACGCAGCACTACGTGACCCAGGGCGGCTCCGAGGCCGTCGTCTATCGCGTGGGGGCGAGCTCGGTGCGCGACGGCGTCCAGGCCGGAGACTGGTTCTTCCCCGGATTCCCCCTCCCCGGCGCGGGCAAGGAGGATCGCTTCGCCTTCTTCGCCGTTCCCTACGACCTCTCCGACTCCCGGAAGGTCCGCCTGTTCGCCGAGGACGACGTGAGCAACCGCGCGGAGCTGTCGGTGATCGACCGCTTCACGCCGAAGCCGTTCGCGAAGGACACGATCCAGCTCGACGACACGTTCCTGCAGAAGGTGGTGCCCGAGATCGTGTCCAACGATCCGGAGGTGAAGGAGCGGGGGACGCTGCTCGAGACCTACCTCGCGATCAACCGCGACCTGCGCGCGCACGACGCGAAGCTGCTGCGCGACCTCGGGGGCCGCTCCTCGCCGAGCTTCCTCTGGAAGGAAGCCTTCGTCCCGCTTCCGGGAGCGAAGGTGATGTCCGCGTTCGCGGACCGCCGGACGTACATGTACGAGGGGCGCGAGGTCGACCAGCAGTACCACCTCGGCTTCGACCTCGCCGCCACCCGCAGCGTCCCCGTGCCAGCCGCCAACGACGGCATCGTCGTACTCGCCCACTACTTCGGGATCTACGGCAACGCCGTGGTGCTCGACCACGGCTACGGGCTCATGTCGCTCTACGGCCACCTGAGCTCGATCGACGTGGCGGAGGGGACCGAGGTCAAGCGCGGCGCGACGATCGGCAAGACGGGCGCCACCGGCCTCGCGGGAGGAGACCACCTGCACTTCACGACGCTGCTCGCGGGCCTCCCCGTCAACCCGATCGAGTGGTGGGACGACCACTGGGTGCGCGACCGGATCAGCTCGAAGCTGGGGAGCGCCTTCCCCTACGTGTCGTCGACCCCGGCGACACCGGCGAAGGCCGCGCCGGCGGCGAAGAAGAAGCCCGCGGCCAAGGCGCCGGCGAAGAAGCCGAAGCGGCGGTGAGCTGGGCTAAGGACGAGTCCGGACCGGGTTCATAGCTCCGCCGCTCGCCGATCGATGTCGGCGAGAGCCTGGCGGATCTGCTCGCGCCGGATCTCGCTCTGCGTCACGGCCTGCTGGCGCTCGAGCTCCGCGCGCGCGAGCTGCAGCGACTGGAGCTTGCGCACCTTCTCGGGGTCCTGGGCCGGCGCGCCGTGTCGTCTCTTCTCCTGCTCGCGCTCGGCGAGATGCTGCTGGAAGCGGTCTTCCGCGTCGACGAGTCCTTCACCGGCGTCGCCCATCGCTCCTCCTGGTCCCCACGGCCCTTTCCGATCGACCTGTCCTCGCTGAAGAGCGAGGACTCCGCATCATAGCCCGAGGAGCCGCCGTCGCCGCAAGCGATATTCCTCCGCTATGCTCCGGGAGGATGCGCTGCCCGGCGTGCGGTGCGGAGAACGACGACGACGCCGAGGTGTGCTTCCAGTGCCGCGCGCTGCTCGGCGCGGTCACGCGCGGCTCCGTGCTCGGCGGCCGCTACGAGATCCTGAGCCCGCTCGGCCGCGGCGGGATGGGCGCCGTCTACCGCGCGCGCGACCGCGTGCTCGAGGAGGACATAGCACTCAAGGTGCTGCGGGCCGACGTCGCGGGGACCGAGGAGAGGGCGCGCCGCTTCCGCTCCGAGGTGCAGCTCGCGCGGCGGGTCAGCCACTGGAACGTCTGCCGCATCCACGAGTACGGCGAGGACGGCCCGCTGCGCTTCCTCACCATGGAACTCGTGGAAGGCGAGACGCTCAAGGACGCGATCCGGCGGTCCGGGCCCTTCCC
This sequence comes from Acidobacteriota bacterium, assembly GCA_046726955.1. Lineage (GTDB taxonomy): Bacteria > Acidobacteriota > Vicinamibacteria > Fen-336 > Fen-336 > CAVPGH01. Next base: position 409 of record JBKPBQ010000519.1, on the reverse strand, counting down.
GGCGGAGCGGGCCTTCGACGTGTCGCTCCAGGTCGCGGAGGGCCTCGCCGCGATCCACCAGGCGGGTGTCGTCCACCGCGACCTCAAGTCCGCGAACATCATGCTCGACCGCTCGGGGCGGGTCCGCGTGATGGACTTCGGCATCGCCAAGCCGGAGGCGGCCCCCGGCGCGCCCCAGAGCGGATACGTGGTGGGCAGCCCCGAGTACATGAGCCCCGAGCAGGCCCGGGGGCTCCCCGTGGACGCGCGGAGCGACCTGTATGCGTTAGGCGTCGTGGTCCACGAGATCTTCACCGGGGAGGTGCCGTTCCGCGCGGACTCCCCCGTGCGGACGCTCCTCCTCCAGCTCGAGGCCTCACCGTCCCTCGACTCGCCCTCGCTGCCGGCCGGGCTGCGTCCGGTGCTGCGC
>JBKPBQ010000518.1:0-8917 GCA_046726955.1 Acidobacteriota bacterium | reverse complement strand
CGATTCCCACTGCGGTGCGCGTCGTGGGGGCCGCGCTCCGATCCTCGTCGGCGACGCCGGCGAGTCGGGCGAGGCCGAAGTCCAGGATCTTGATCGCGCCGTCCGCGGCGAACGCGAGGTTCTCGGGCTTCAGGTCGCGGTGGACGATGCCCCGTGCGTGCGCGGCCGCGAGCCCCCGGCAGATTTGCGCGCCGTACTCGGCGGCCTTGCGCGCGGGGAGGGGTCCGCGCTCGAGCCGCCGACGCAGGGTTTCTCCTTCGACCAGCTCGAAGACCGCGTAGGCCGTGCCATCGGCCGACCCCGCGTCGTGGAGGGCGAGGACGTTCGGGTGGCTGAGCGCGGCGAGCGCGCGCGCCTCCCGATCGAAGCGTCGACGGCGGTCGGGATCGGCGGCGTGCTCGAGGGGAAGCACCTTCAAGGCGACGTCGCGCCCCAGGCGGCGGTCGCGCGCACGGTAGACCTCGCCCATCCCGCCCGCACCGACGAGCGAGAGCACCTCGTAGGGTCCGATCCGCCGGCCGGGCGCGAGCGCCATCTCTTCGTCCTCTTCCGTGAGATACGCGCGAGCGCACGACGCGTCGGCAGGGAATCGGCGAAGGGTGGCGCGACGTCGGCCGTTGGCGCCTTCAGGGGATCTGCGCGGCGATCCTCTTCATGGCGGCCAGGCTCTGCTCGACGTCCGCGTCGGTCGTCACCCACGACGAAACCGCGATGCGCATGGCCGCTCGTCCCTGCCAGACGGTGCCCCCGCACCAGCACGTGCCGTCTTCCTGGATGGCGGCGACCACGCGCCGGGTCGCCTCGTCGTCGCGGAAGCGCACGAGCACCTGGTTCAACACGACGTCGTTCAAGATCTCGTATCCCGCCTCGCGGAGACCTTCCGCGAAGCGACGGGCGTGTCGGCAGGTGCGCTCGACGAGGTGGGCGAGCCCCGAGCGCCCGAGCGACGCGAGAGCCGCCCAGACCTCGACGCCTCGCGCGCGCCGCGACATCTCGGGGGTGAAGGCGTCGGGCTCGCGGCCGGGAGTGCGGACGAGATAGGCCGCGCTCACGGACATCGCCGCGCGCAGCGCGTCGGGATCGCGGCAGAGGGCGAGGCCGCTGTCGTAGGGCACGTTCAGCCACTTGTGCGCGTCCACCGCCCAGGAGTCCGCGTCCGCGAAGCCGTCCGCGAGCGCCGCCTTCTCGGGAGAGGCGAGGGCCCAGAGCCCGAAGGCCCCGTCCACGTGCACCCACGCCCCTGCCGTGCGGGCGGCGGCCACGAGCTCGCGCGCCGGATCGAAGGCGCCGGTGTTCACGTTCCCCGCCTGGAGGCAGAGGATCGTGCGCGGCCCGAGCGGCGCGAGCGCGGCCGCGCTCATGCGGCCCTGCTCGTCCACGGGCACGCGCACGACGCGCTCGCTGCCCAGGCCGAGGAGCGACAGCGCCTTCAGCAGGCTCACGTGCACCTCGGCGCCCACCACGACCTCGAGCGTGGGCGCGCCGTAGAGACCGCGCGCCTCCACGTCCCAGCCCGCGCGCGAGAGAAGCCGGTGGCGGGCGGCGGCGAGCCCCGTGAAGTTGGCCATGGTGGCGCCGGTGACGAGGCCGCCCCCGCTGCCCGCGGGCAGGCCGAGGATGTCGATCACCCAGCCGAGGGCGATCTCCTCGATCGCCGCCGCGGCGGGAGAGAGCGCGCGGACGCCCGCGCACTGGTCCCAGGCGCTGGCGAGCCAGGTGGCGGCGAGCGTCGCGGGAAGCGCCCCTCCGACCACGAAGCCGAAGTAGCGGCCGCCGGTGGTGGCAACGGTGGCCGGCGAGCCCTTGTCGTCGAGGAGGGCAAGCACGGTCGAGGGATCCTGCGGGTTCTCGGGGAGCGTCCGGGAAATCTCGTCGAGCAGGCGGATGTCGTCGGGCGACGGGCTCACGCGCCGCCGGCGCACCTCGGAGGCGTAGCGGATCGCGCGGCGCGCCGCGTCCTCGAGGAGCAGGCGGCCCGGAGGGCTCTGGTCGGCGGCCATTCCGCGGATTCTACGCCCGGGGCCAACTCTGGACGCTTCGGGTTGCGTACCGGAAGTCGTGTGGTTCAAGGCGCGCGCGCCTCGCGGTAGCGCGCGACTGTACGGTGAATGCCGATGGCGAGCGCGGCGCCGGCGCCGGGCTCGCCCAGGCCGGAGCGCGCGAAGCGAGTGCCGCGCGCCCTGCCAGCGCACGACTTCACCTACGACGGGTCAGCTGATGTGCGCGCCCTGCGTCTCGACGTACACCGCGTAGAGCGACTGGCTCGCGGTCATGAAGAGCCGGTTGCGCTTCGCCCCTCCGAAGCAGACGTTCGAGCAGATCTCGGGGAGCTTGATCTGCCCGATCCTCTCACCCTCCGGCGAGAAGACGTGGACGCCGTCGTAGCCCGCGCCCGCCCAGCCCGCGGCGGACCAGATGTTGCCGTCCACGTCGGCGCGGATCCCGTCGGAGCCGCCCTGCTTGCCGTCCATCTCCATCGAGCAGAAGCGCCGGCTGCCCTTGAGCTTCACGCCGTCCACGTCGTAGACCTGGATGCCCTTCGGATTCGGGCCGCCGGTGTCCGCGATGTAGAGCTTCTTGTAGTCCGGGGAGAAGCAGAGACCGTTTGGCTTGTAGAGGTCGTCGGACACGAGGTCGAGCTTCGCCGTCTTGGGGTCGATGCGGTAGACGGCCTCCTTGATCTGCAGGGCCGCCTTGTGTCCCTCGTAGTTCCCCATGATGCCGTAGCCGGGATCGGTGAACCAGACGGCGCCGTCCGGGTGGACGACGATGTCGTTGGGCGCGTTCAGCGGCTTGCCGTTCCACTCCTTGGCGAGCACGGTCACGCTGCCGTCGTGCTCGTAGCGGACCACGCGGCGGTTCCCGTGCTCGCAGGCGATCTGCCGGCCCTGGAAGTCGAACGTGTTGCCGTTGCTGTTGCCCGCCGGGTTGCGGAAGACGCTGACGTGGCCGTCGTCGTCGATGCGGCGGAGCTGCACGTCGTTGGGGATGTCGCTCCAAAGGAGGTAGCGGCCCACGGCGCTCCAGGCCGGCCCCTCCGCCCACGACATGCCCGTGTGCAGACGCTGGATGCTCGTGTTGCCGAGCTTGTACTTGTCGAACCGCTTGTCCAGCGAGACGACGTCGGCGTCCGGGTAGCGGACGGGGGCGCGGCCCGTCCAGTCGCGCTCGTCGCCGCGCGCGACGGCGGCGAGAGCACCCGCGGCGGCGGTGGCGGTGGCGAGGAACGAGCGGCGGTCGTGCTCGGCTTGGCGTCGGGTCATCGCTCCCTCCGGGGCGCTTGCCGGGAAACGCGCGAAGTATATGCGAGAAGCGTCCGCCCGCTTCCGCGCCCCCACTGCGGCCGTCGAAGTGTAGGACAATGATCGCGTGAGAGCCCTCGTCCTGGAAGCCTACGGAAAGCTCGGTGTTCAGGAGCTTCCGGCACCCGAGGTCGGGGCGGGCGACGTGCTCGTGCGCGTGATGGCGTGCGGGATCTGCGGCAGCGACGTGCACGGCATGGACGGCAGCACCGGGCGCCGCATCCCCCCGATCGTGATGGGGCACGAGGCGGCGGGAGTGGTGGAGCGGGTCGGTGCTTCCGTGCGCACGGTGCGCGTCGGCGACCGCGTCACGCTCGACTCGACGATCTACAACCCGGAGTCGTTCTTCTCGCGGCGCGGGCTCGTGAACCTCTGCGACGACCGGCGCGTGCTCGGGGTGTCCTGCGAGGACTACCGCCGGCACGGCGCGTTCGCGGAGCTCGTGTCGGTGCCCGCGCACATCGTCTACACGCTGCCGCCGGGGCTCACCTTCGAGCAGGCGGCACTCGTCGAGCCCGTCTCCATCGCGGTGCACGCGCGGAACCTCACTCCCCTCCAGCCCGACGACACCGCGGTCGTGGTGGGGGCCGGGCTCATCGGCCTGATGATGCTGCAGGTGCTGCGCGCCGCCGGACTGCGGCGGGTGGTGGTCGCCGACCTCGAGGACGACCGCCTGGCCCTCGCGCGCGAGCTGGGCGCGTCGCACGCGCTGAGCTCGCGGAACTCGGACGTCGTCACCGAAGTGCGCGCGCTCACCGAGGGACGGGGCGCCGACGTCGCCTTCGAAGCCGTGGGCATCGAGCCCACCGTGCGGGCGGCGGTGGGCGCGGTGCGGAAGGGCGGAACGGTCACGCTCATCGGGAACCTGGCCAAGGATGTCTCGCTGCCGCTGCAGTCCGTGGTCACGCGGCAGATACGCCTGCAGGGCTCCTGCGCCTCGAGCGGCGAGTACCCGGAGTGCCTGGAGCTCATCGCGTCCGGCCGCGTGGACGTCGCCCGCTTCATCTCCGCGACGGCGCCCCTCGAAGAGGGCCCGTCGTGGTTCGAGCGGCTCCACCGCCGCGAGCCCGGCCTCATGAAGGTGGTGCTGCGGCCGAACGGCTAGGCGGCCATCCCGGGCGCGCGCCTTCGCGCACGCCGTATATACTCCGGCCGTCATGGTCCACAACTTCTTCGACCTGACGGGCAAGGTCGCGCTCGTCACGGGGGCGAGCCGGGGTCTCGGGCAATACCTCGCGCGTGCGCTCGCCCGGGCGGGTGCGGACCTCGTCGTCACCGCCCGCAAGAAAGAAGATACGGAGGCCTTCGCGGACGAAGTCCGCGGCCTCGGCCGGCGCTGCGCCTCGCTCTCCCTCGACGTGCGCGACGAGGTGAGCATCAGGCGTCTGGGGGATGACGCCCCCGCCGCTCTCGGGAAGATCGACGTCCTCGTGAACAACGCCGGCTGCAACGTGCGCAAGCCCGCGCTCGAAGTCACGTGGGAGGACTGGAACAAGGTCCTCGACACGAACCTGCGGGGGACCTTCTTCGTGGCCCAGGCGATCGGCCGCCACATGGTCGCCCGCGGGCAGGGCCGCGTCGTCAACATCGGCTCGTTGACGACGCTCTTCGGCTACGCGGGCATAGGCCCCTACTGCGCGAGCCGGGGCGGCGTGAAGCAGCTCACGATGAGCCTCGCCGACGAGTGGGGCAGGCACGGAGTGACGGTGAACTGCCTGGCCCCCGGCTGGTTCAAGACCGAGCAGACGAAGGTCCTCTACGAGAACGCGCGCTGGGTCGACTACATCACGGACCGCATCCCCCTCCACCGCCCCGGCGAGCCCCACGACCTCGATGGGGCGATCGTGTTCCTCGCCTCCGACGCGAGCGCCTACGTGACGGGCCAGACGCTGCTCGTCGACGGCGGGATGTCCACCGGCTCCACGCGGGCCACGGTGGACTGAAGCCATGGCCGAGAGCGAGACCACCCGCGCCGCCGTCACGGCGGCCGCGGGCGCGGCGAGCCCGCTCGACCGCGCGCGCCGCAAGGCCTACTGGCGGCTCATCCCCGTCTGCTTCCTCTCCTACGTCATCGCCTACGTGGACCGCTCGAACGTGGCCATCGCCAAGCTCACGATGGCCAGGGACCTCCCCGGCTTCGACAACGCCGTCATCGGCTTCGGGGCGGGAGTGTTCTTCATCGGCTACTTCCTGCTCGAGATCCCGGGCACGCTGCTCGTCGAGAAGTGGAGCGCGCGCAAGTGGATCAGCCGGATCATGATCACCTGGGGGATCACCGCCGCGGCCACCGCCTTGGTCACGACGCCGATGCAGTTCTACGTCGTGCGCTTCCTCCTCGGGCTCGCGGAAGCGGGGTTCTATCCCGGCGTCATCGTCTACTTCAGCCACTGGTTCACGAGCCGCGACCGCGCCAAGGCCCTCGCCTACTTCTTCGTGGCGACGCCCATGGCCTCGATCGTGAGCCCCAAGATCTCGAACTTCCTCTTGAAGATCGGCACCGACGAGACCGTCAACGGCGTCGTGGTGCACCACCCCGAGGTGCTCGGGCTCGAAGGCTGGCAGTGGGTCTACATCTTCTGGGGGATCCCCGCCGTCATCCTCGGCGTGGTCGTGTTCTTCGTGCTCACGGACCGGCCGCAGCAGGCGAAGTGGCTCGCCCCCGAGGAGCGCGACGCCCTCATGGCGGAGCTGCAGCGCGAGGGAGCGGGGGCGCGCCACCACCGCATGACCGTGCTGGAGGCGTTCCGGCACCCCAAGGTGCTGCTCCTGTGCGTCGTCTACTTCTTCGCGGTCACCGGCAGCTACGGAGTCGAGTTCTTCCTCCCGAGCATCCTCGAGCGTTGGTACTCGCTGAAGTTCGATGCGCTGACCTGGCTCGTCATCCTCCCCCCGCTGCTCGCGCTCGCGGGCCAGCTCTACGTGGGCTGGAGCTCCGACCGGACGCGCGAGCGCCGCCTCCACACGGCGGTGCCCATGGTCTTCGCCGCCCTCGGCCTCCTCGCCGCCACCCAGACGCGCGGACACCTCGCCTTGACCGTGATCTGCTTCATGGTCGGCTTCGCGGGCTTCAAGGCCTACCTGCCCGCGTTCTGGTCGCTGCCGAGCCTGTTCCTCACCGAGACCGCGGCCGCGGGGAGCATCGGGCTCATCAACTCCGTGGGCAACCTCGGCGGCTTCATGGGGCCGTGGGTCCTGGGCAGCGTGGAGAAGATGACCGGCTCGTTCGAGGGCGGCTTGTACTTCCTCGCCGCTTGCATGGCGCTCGCCGTGGTCGTGACGCTGCGGCTGGGAATCGGAGACCGAGAGGGTCGATGACGAAGACGCTCGCGGCGTCCGTGCTTCCCCGCTTGTAGAACAGCGCTCGTCGTTACCTTTCTTCCCTTCCTCCCTCCGTCGCGCGTGTTTTCTTCTTGACGCTTCTCGATCGCTCGCGCTACGGTTGAATCCTTCCCTCCATCGTCGCCCCGCCCCGGGTGTTCGTCACGCGGTCCGCGGCGCGCGCTTTCGTAACAGGAGACGTCCATGCGCCGCAGCCTCATCGCCTTCCTCTTGTTCTTCGCGGCCGGAGCCGCGTCTTTTCCCCCACAGCTCGGCGCGCAGAGCTGCGCTTCCAACGTGCCGCACGTCACCGGCACGTGGGTCACGCTGCCCTACCAGATGCCGATCAACCCGATCTCGGCCACCTTGATGCGTGACGGCAAGGTGCTGATCGTGGCCGGCTCGGAGAACGACGCCAAGAACAACTCGAAAGGATCGGAGAGCTACCGGGCCGCGGTGTGGGACCCCACCGGCTCCGGCCCCGGCAGCGTCGTCGTCCAGAACCTCACCTACGACGTGTTCTGCAGCGGTGTGGCCCAGCTGCCCGACGGGCGAGAGCTCATCGTCGGGGGGACCTCAGACTACTCCTTCGCGGGCGAAAACCGCGCTTCCTTCTTCGACCCCGCTACGGGGGCGTGGGCGCAGTCCCAGAACATGGCCTTCGGCCGGTGGTACGCGACCGCCACGACGCTCGCGGATGGACGGGTGTAGGCCCTCGGCGGCTACAACACCACGAACTCGATCACGAGGGGCGTCGAGATCTACGACCTGAAGCAGGCCGGAACCGGCTGGTCCACGACCGCCGGCGCCCCCTTCACGCCTCCGCTCTATCCCCGCGTGTTCGTCCTCCCGGGAGGCGACGTCTTCTTCAACGGGCAGGGGAGCACTGCCCGCACGCCCAACGGCTGGATCTACGACCCGGCCGCCCGCACCTGGACCGTGTCCACGGCCACGACGATGGAACGGGTGTACGGCTCGTCCGTCCTCCTGCCCCTCCTGCCTCCGGCCTACACGCCGCGCGTCATGAACTTCGGCGGCGGCAACCCGGCCACGAGCTCCACCGAGATCATGGACCTCTCCGTGACTCCGCCCGTCTGGACGGCGGCCGCGAGCATGTCCACCGGACGCATCCAGATGAACGCGGTCCTCCTGCCGAACGGCCAGGTGCTCGCCGAGGGAGGCTCGGTGAACAACGAGGCGCCGAACGGCCCCGGCAAGTCCGCGGACCTCTACGATCCCGTCGCGAACACGATGAAGCCGGGCGGCACCGCCGCCTATTCGCGGCTCTACCACTCCGTGGCTATCCTCCTCCCGGACGCGACGGTGGTGAGCATGGGAAGCAATCCCCCGAACCGGGGGACCTACGAGGCCGCAATCGAGATCTACACCCCGCCCTACCTCTTCGACGCGACCGACCACCTCATCACGACGAACCGCCCGGCCATCACCGGGATCACCCCGGCTTCGGGGCCGATCGGGTACAACCAGCCCTTCTCGGTCAGCTACACGGCGACGTCGGCGATCAGCTCGGCGGTCCTCGTGCGCCTGGGCTCCTCGACCCATGCCTTCGACATGGACCAGCGTCTCATCGGCCTCTGCGGCCCCGCGCCCCCCCAGCCCGCGTGCACCGGCGCCGTCCTCAACCTCACCACCCCGCCGGATTCCACGATCGCCCCTCCCGGCTACTACATGGTCTTCGTCCTGGACGCGGCCGGCGTTCCCTCGAAGGCGCAGATCGTCCAGCTCTCTCCGTTCGCCACCGCCCCGCCCAACGGAGCGATCGCGTCACCGGCATCGGACGTGACTATCACGGCTGGCAGCGCGGTCAGCTTCGGGACGAGCACGACGGCCGCGAAGTATTCCTGGATCTTCCCCGGCGGCTCGCCGGCGACCTCGACCGCCCAGAACCCCGGTAACGTCGTCTTCAACAGCCCCGGGACCTACACGACCTCGCTCACGGTGATCGACTGGATCGGCAACACCGATCCCAGTCCGCCCACGCGGACGATCACGGTCCTCCCCCCGACGCCGGACTTCTCGATCTCCGTCGACCCTCCTGCCCAGCAGGTCTTCCCGGGCGGCTCGACGACGTTCACCGTGACCATAACGCCGCTATCGGGATTCACCGGCAGCGTGAGCCTGTCCGTAGCCAGCGAGAACCCGTTCCCCACGGGTGTGGGCAGCGGCGGGTTCAACCTGTCTTCGGTCAGCGGCGGGGGCACCTCCCAACTCACGATGAACACCTCGACGAGCACGACACCCTACGCGATCTCGCTGACGATCACGGGGACGAGCGG
>JBKPBQ010000517.1:0-11447 GCA_046726955.1 Acidobacteriota bacterium | reverse complement strand
GTCGCGCTCCGCCGTGACCCGCGCCCGCTCCCGGTCCAGCTCGGCCAGCTCGGCGGCGAGCTTGAGCAGATCGGCCCCCGCGCGCTCCGCGCTGCCGGACACCGAGGCGCGGGCGTTCTCGAGCGTCGCGGCGCGGCCCATGAGGGCCACCTGCGCGTCGCGACCGCCTTCCTGCTCGGCCTCGGCCTGCGCCTGGCGCTGGGCCGCGGCCTGGACGGCGGCCTCGGCCTCCTGCTCACGTCGCTCGGCGGCGTCCGCCTCGCCGCGCAGCCGAACCTCTTCGTCCCGGCGGGCCGCCAGCGCCTCGAGAAGCGGTCCGACGCGCGACTCCAGCTCCTCGACCTCGCGCCGCGCCTCTTCCGATCGGACCTGCGTCTCCGCGATCTGCTGCTGCGTGTAGCCGCTGCGTCCCTGGTGCCGGTCCACCGCGAGCGTGAGCTCGTTGAGCCGCCCGCGGACCTCCTCCAGCCGGCCCTCTTCCTCGTAGAGGCCCTGACGGCGCGCCTCGATCTGCGCCTCTTCGGTGCCGAGGGCGAGAGCGGCCGCGCGCTCGCGCTCGCCCTCCGTGGCGAGACGCTCGTCGAGGGAACGAGCCTGCTCCCTGAGGTCGAGGAAGCGCTGGCCGAAGAGCACGCGCTCCACTCCCTGCATCTCCTCGCGCACGATGCGGTAGCGGCGCGCCTTGCTCGCCTGGCGCTTCAGGCTCTCGAGCTGCTTCTCGACCTCGTGGACGATGTCGTTCACGCGAAGCAGGTTCTGCTGGGCGGCCTCGAGCTTGAGCTGCGTCTGCCGCCGCCGCGCGCGGTACTTGGTGATGCCCGCCGCCTCCTCGATGAGGGCGCGGCGGTCCGCCGGCTTGCTGGAAAGGATGAGGCCGATCTTGCCCTGCTCGATGATCGAGTACGCCTTGCTGCCGAGGCCGGTGTCCATGAACAGCTCGTGCACGTCGCGGAGCCGGCAGACCTCGCCGTTCATGAGGTACTCGCTGTCGCCGTTGCGGTAGAGCCGACGCGTGACCACGCACTCGGGAGATCCGTCGGGGCTGTTGCCGTTGAGGCCGGAGACCTTGAGGTTCACTTCGGCCATGGCCAGGGGCTGGCGCGACTGCGAGCCCGCGAAGATCACGTCCTCCATCGACGTTCCGCGCAGGCTCTTGACACTCTGCTCGCCGAGGACCCAGGAGATCGCGTCGGAGATGTTGCTCTTGCCGCAGCCGTTGGGGCCGACGATGCCCGTGACGCCGCCGCGGAACGAGAGCTCCTGCCGGTCGCAGAAGCTCTTGAAACCGACGATCTCGACCGACTCCAAACGCATCGAAGCCATTCAGACCCCTAGATGTTGCGGACCTGAGGGAATGTAGCACAAGGGGGTGGACTCCCCCAAGCCGGGGTTCCAGGGGCCGCCGAACAGGCCAGTTTCGACTGCTATCCCTCGGCGGTCAAGCGGTTTCCGGCGCTTCGGCCTCCACCCGCACGGGTACTCCATTGAGACGTGAGGTGCCGGAAAGGGGGTCCACGAGCGTCTCGTCCGTGAGGTCGTTCAGGCTCACACCCGGCCGCGCGCTCGCCACGCGGAGGCGCGCGCCCGGCCGCTCGTGCCCCCACCCGTGAGGGAGGCTCACGACACCGGGACGGATCTCCTCGCTCACCTCCAGCGTCGTCCGGACGGACCCCGCGCGGGTGGCGACCCGCACACGCTGCCCGTCCCGCACGCCGCGCGCTTCCGCGTCCCGGGGATGCATGATCAGCGTGCACCGCTCGCGGCCCTTCACCAGGCGCTCGCAGTTGTGCATCCAGGAATTGTTCGAGCGGAGGTCGCGGCGGCCGATGAGCGTGAGCTCGCCGTTCGCGGAGACGTTCCCGGGGAGGAGCAGCCGCTTCAGGTCGTCCACGAACGGCGGGGGGCTGAGCTCGATCCGCCGCGTCTTCGTGAAGAGGCGATCGGGGAGGACGGGCTGCAGCGGGCCGAGGTCGATCCCGTGGGGCTCGCGGCGGAGCTTTCGGAGCGTGAGGCCCTTCGCGAAGGGTATGAAGCCGGCGCCGTGGGAACCGATCCTGAGAAGAAGGGCCAGTATTCCGTCCGGTCCCAGGAGGGAATAGAGACCGCTCTTGAGCCACGGCCCGAATCGCTTCCCGTCGCGCGCGGCCTCGAGGCGCATCGCGAGCTCGAGCAGGATCTGCCAATCGTGCCGACCGTCACGCGGCGCGGGAAAGAGCGGGCGAGAGTACTTGGCCGTATTGCGAACGGCGAGGGCGTGGAAGACGAGGTCGTAGTGCGAGCGCTCGAGCGCGAAGGTCGGAGGGAGGATGAGGTGCGCGTGGCGGGTCGTCTCGTTGAGGTAGAGGTCGATCGAGACCATGTAGTCGAGGCGGGAGAGCGCGCGGTCCAGGCGGGCACCGTTAGGCGTCGAGAGCACGGGGTTGCCCGCGCTGGTCACGAGGGCGCGGATCTGGCCCGGTCCTTCCGTCTCGATCTCCTCCGCCAGCACCGCCACCGGCCACTCGCCGCCGAACTCGGGGAGGCCGCGCACGCGGCTCCGCCCCTTGTCGAAGTGCCCGCGCTGCCCGATGCGGTCGGCCAGGGCGACGAGGTCCGCGGCGGGCGTCGGGAACATCGCCCCGCCGGGCCGGTCGAGGTTGCCGGTCACGAGGTTGAGCGCGGTGACGAGCCACGACGCGAGGCCGCCGAACTCCTGCGTGCACGTCCCCACGCGGCCGTAGGCCACCGCGGACGGCGCCGTCACGAACTCGCGGGCGAGATCGCGGATGAGGCTCGCCGCGATCCCGGCGCGCTCCGCGACGGCCTCCGGCGAGAAGGGCGACACCGCGTCGGCGAGCGTGTCGAGCCCGTTCGTCGCCTCCGCGAGGCGGCCGAGGCGCACCCTGCCTTCGGTGAAGAGCGCGTGGATCATCGCCGCGAGGAGAAGGGCGTCGCCCCCGGGACGGATCGGAAGGTGGAGGTCGGCGAGACGCGCCGTCTCCGTCAGTCTCGGGTCCACGACGACGATGCGCCCGCCGCGGGCCTTGATCGCCTTGAGGCGCCTCTCGATGCCGGGCGCCGTCATCAGGCTTCCGTTCGACTCCAGCGGGTTCGCGCCCAGGATCAGGAAGAAGTCGGTGCGGTCCACGTCGGGGATCGGGAGCAGGAGCTGGTGGCCGAACATGAGAAGCGCCGCCAGCATCTGCGGGAGCTGGTCGACGGACGTCGCGGAGAAGCGGCTGCGGCTGCCGAGGCTGCGCAGGAAGACCTGGCTGAAGAGGATCGCCCCGTGGTTGTGCACGGTGGGGTTGCCCTGGTAGACGGCGACGGCGTTGCGGCCGTGCTCGCGCTGGATCGCGGCCAGACGCCGGGCCGCCTCGTCGAACGCCTCGTCCCAGCCGATCTCCTCGAAGCCCGTGGCCGTCCGTCGCAGCGGCCGGCGCAGCCGGTCCGGGTCGTCGTGCACGTCCTGGAGCGCCACCGCCTTGGGGCAGATGTGGCCGCGGCTGAAGGGATCGTCGTGATCGCCCCGGATCGCGACGATCCGGTCGCCCTCGAGCTCGATGGCGATCCCGCACATCGCCTCGCACAAGTGGCACGTCCGGAAGTGCGTCCTGGACAAGCGGCACCTTCCTGGTCGGATGGCGTATGGTGGCACGCGGGGCTCTCCGACGAAAGCCCACGCCGGCCGCGCTGCCGACTGTTGACGTCGAGGGCGGCTCGGGCCTACGATCCGACCGCCCTCGAAACTTCTGAGATCGGAACAGGTCCCGCAAGGGAGGGGAGGCCTCCATGAAGCCGTGGATCGCGGTATTGGCCGCAGCGCTTCTGGCCCTGCCGGCCGGCGCCCAGGACAAGGGGAAGAAGGACGACAAGAAGAAGGAAGAGAAGAAGGCGGCCGCGCCCGCAGCGAAGGCCAGCCCGGAAGAGCTGATCAAGCAGGCCGAGGCCAAGACCGCCGCGGGAGACGTGGAGGGCGCGATCGACCTCCTCAAGCAGGCGGAGGCGGGAGACGCGACGGGACAGGCGTCCCTGCTCCTGGGCCGCGCGCTCGAGGGCAAGTTCGATCTCGACGTGGCGATGGACGAGTACCAGACGGCCGCCGGCAAGCTCCAGGGCCCGGCGAAGGGGGAGGCCCTGGGGCGTCTCTCCGTGCTGCAGGGCACGCGAGGCATGGCGGCGGAGGCCGCGGCGAGCGCGTCGGCGGCCTCGGCTGCCGATCCGGAGGGCGTCTGGCCGACCATCGCCTCCTCGAGGCAGCGCGCCCGCGAGGGCAAGGCCGACGACGCGATAGCCCTCGCCCAGAAGGCCGCCGCCTCGGGCGGCACCGCCGCCGCGACCGCGCTCGCCTACGCGCAGGAGACGAAGGGCGACCTCGCCGCCGCCGAGGCCACGTGCCGCGCGGCCCTCGAGAAGGACTCGAGTTCGGTGACCGCCGCGATCGGCCTCGCCCGAGTGCTGCGCAAGACCGGGCGCGCGGCCGAGGCGCTGCCGCTCCTGCAGAAAGCGGTCGAGACCGCGCCGGGTGCGATCGAGGCGTACAAGGAGTCGGCCCTCTCGAAGATCGCGCTCGGGCGCACGCAGGAGGCGCTCGGCGACGCGAGCACGGCCGCGGCGATGGCCGAGAAGGATCCGGAGGCGCAGGCGCTCGCTCTCGAGGTCAAGTCCGCGATGGCACTCGACGCCGTGAAGCAGGGCCAGGTGGACATGGCGATCCAGGAGCTGACGGCGCTGCGCGACCAGAATCCCGAGGCCGCGTCGGTGCGTGTGGCCCTCGCCAAGGCCAACATCGCGAAGAGGCAGCCCGACGCCGCGATCACGGAGCTCCAGAAGGCGGTGGAGCTCGACCCCAAGCTCGCGGAGGCGCAGTACCAGCTCGGCTTCGTCCAGCACGTGATGAAGAACAACCCGGCGGGAGCGGTGCCTGCCTACGAGAAGGCGGTGGCGCTCGAGCCGGGCAACGCGCAGTACCGGACGAACCTCGGGGCCGCGCTCGTGGGGACGAAGCAGTTCGACCGCGCGGTGGAGGAGCTGACCAAGGTCACGGCGCTGCCGGGCTACAATCGCCCCGAGGCTTGGATCTACATTGGCCAGGCCTACGTGGGCGGGAAGAAGTACAAGGATGCGATCCCTCCGCTCGAGAAGGCGGTGGCGATCGCGCCCAACAGCAGCGACGCCTACACGTTCATGGGCTGGGCGTACTTCGGCCTCAAGGACGCGGAGAACTTCAAGAAGGCCGCGGGCAAGGCTCGCACGCTGGGGTCCAAGGACGCGACCCTGCTCCAGTACCTGGGGCGGGTGGAGGGCGGAGAGGCGATCAAGTAGGCGGCGGAGGCCGTCGCGGGAGGCTTTGGGATGAGAACCCTGGGGATCGCGGTCCTCGCCTTGTTCGCTCTGGTCAGCTGCAAGAAGTCGGAGCCCGAGCCGCCCGGCGCGACGGAGAAGATCGTCTCCGACAACCAGACGCTCGCAGACGCCAACGCGGCCGCCGGCGAGGTGGTACGGGCAGCGGGGGATTGCGAGGCCGTCAAGGCCGCGCTGCCCGGCGCCCGCCAGCGTCTGTCCGAGCTCGAGGGTCGCGTGAAGACCGAGACCGGCCGCACGACGTTCGCCGCGGTGAAGAAGCGGGTGGAGGACATCGCGACGATGTGCCCGTGAGCCGTCACTACGCCCGGGCGCACGTCGGCGTGCGCGCGGGCGATGTCGGCGTCCTTCTCGACGCGGCGCGGCGTCACTTCGGACGCGGCCTGCTCTTCCTGGCCTGGTGTGCCGTTCTCTGGGGAACGCTGCTGCTCCTGTCGATGGCCGGCGAGGTTTTCTCGTACGGCCTGGACGCGGTGATGACCCGGCTCGACCCGCGCGGGAAGACCGGCCTTCTTCCCTGGATCAACTTCGGCTGCGTCGTGCTCGCCCCGCTCGTGTTGGGCTCGCTCGCGATTTTCCTCGTCGGCGGACGAGACCAATCGCCTTCCTGACGGCCCCCTGACAACCGCTCCTGACCGCTGCCTCGCGCGGGGCGGCGGACCGCTTGACCTCAGCTATCAATGTGATATCATATTAATAGCTAAGGAGGCGCCGTCATGATCCGCGAGCGGGTTCGGCCGACCGTGTCGGGTTTCCTGGTTCTCGCCGTCGTCGTGGTCGCGATTCTCACTGCCGGGTTCGGCTTTCGGCGCGCTGTGCTTTCCCAAGACCCGTTGAGCATTCTCGGCTGGGTCGCCGTCTTCGTCGTGGCATTGATCGTCTCCAAGGGCGTCTTCGTCCTGAACCCGAACGAGGGCAAGGTGCTGCAGCTCTTCGGGGACTACCGCGGCACCGCCCGCACTCCGGGCTTGCGCTGGGCGAACCCCTTCCTCACCAAGCGGCGCATCTCGCTCCGCGTGCGGAACTTCGAGAGCGGCCGGCTCAAGGTCAACGACACGGACGGCAATCCCATCGAGATCGCCGCGGTCGTGGTGTGGAAGGTCGTGGACACCGCCGAGGCCGTCTTCGAGGTGGACGACTACGAGAACTACGTGAAGGTGCAGACCGAGGCCGCCGTCCGCAACCTCGCCACGCGCTACCCCTACGACGCCCACGAGCCGGACCAGGTGTCGCTCCGCGGCTCGACCGCCGAGGTCGCCAAGGACCTGAAGCACGAGGTCCAGGAGCGGCTGAGCAAGGCGGGAGTGGAGGTCATCGAGGCGCGGCTGAGCCACCTCGCCTACGCGTCCGAGATCGCCGCAGCCATGCTGCGGCGGCAGCAGGCGGGGGCCATCATCGCCGCGCGCCAGAAGATCGTGGAGGGCGCCGTGGGGATGGTGGACATGGCCCTCGAGCTCCTGAGCAAGAGCCAGATGGTGCAGCTCGACGAGGACCGCAAGGCGGCGATGGTCAGCAACCTGCTCGTCGTGCTCTGCGCGGACCGCGAGGCCCAGCCCGTCGTGAACACGGGGACGATCTACCAGTAGCGCGGGAGCCTCTTGGCGGAGCGGAAGGCATTCCTCCTGCGGATCGACCCCGCGGTCCTCGCCGCGGTGCAGCGGTGGGCCAACGACGACCTGCGCAGCCTGAACGCGCAGATCGAGTTCCTGCTGCGCCGCGTGCTGGCGGCGGAAGGCCGGGGTAAGGAGCTGCGCGCGGGCTCCCGCGAGAAATGAGCGTATGTCCCCCGCGTGGGGAGTGGCAGCTCTTCAGCCGCGCCGTAGCCGAAGCCGGCGCGTGGGGATCGTCGAAGGGCCGAGCTTCATCGCGGGATGGGCGACGAGGCGACGACGGAGGCGCGGGCCGACGGCGGCCACGGCCGACGGCGTGAGGAGGACTTCGCCGGGGCGCGCGAGATCCTCGCCGAGCTTGCTCGCCAGGTTCATCTCCAGGCCGAAGAGGTCGCCGTCCACCTGCAGGATCTCTCCGTAGCCGATGCCGTAGCTGAAGCGGAGCCGCTCGTCTTCCGGCCGGCCGCGGTTGAGTCCGGCGAGGAGACGCTCCAGCGCGTCGACGCCGCGGCAGGCGGTGTCGGCATCGGGGAAGCGGATGAGCAGGCTGTCCGCTTCCACCTTCACGAGCTCGCCGCCGAGCCGGCGCGCGAGGGGCTGCGCGTGCTCGACGAGCCGGTTGAAGACCATCAGGAAGTGCAGGATCCCGTCGCGCGCCGTCCGGACGGTGAAGTCGGCCGTGTCGGTGTAGACGATGGCGAGCCGCCGCGAGAGCCGAGGCAGATGGCGGCGGTCGAGCTCCGCGCGCAGGGAGGGAGCCGCCGTCTCGCGCTTCTTCAGGTACGCGAGCACACGCCGCGTGCGCGGCCCATTGCGGTGCAGGAACAAGGAAGCCTCCCCCGGCCGCTCTCCGCCGCGCCGTTGGCCGGGGCGAGGATTATGGGGGAAAATGCTCGTGTGATCATCCCGACGTTCCGGGACGTGCACGAGCAGGTCGGCCGCATCCTCCGAGAGCAAGGCTGCCTCGCCGTCGTCCTCGTGGACCTGGGACCCCTCGCCCAGATCGAGCGGATCTTCGGGGGGCCGGCCTTCCAGTCGCTCCACTCGCAGATCGAGCCGCTCTTCGAGGAGATGAAGGACCGCTTCCGCCAGGGCGACCTCCTCACGAGGGACGAGCGGGAAGGCGACCGCTTCCTGCTCTTCCTCGGCGGACGCCGGCCGGGGGAGATCGCGTTCGTGGCCGCCGACCTCCGCAAGCTCGCGGACCGCGTCGAGGACTTCATGACGCCGCGCATCGGCCGCCTCACGCTGCCCTACCTGCGCGAGCGGCCGGTGATCGACGTGGGGTACGGCTTCGTGCTCTGGAGCCCGCTCGAGAGCGAGGAGCGCCAGATCCTCCGCGTGATCGACGACGCCGACGGCTCCTCGCAGCTCCGCAAGGCCGTGCGCGACCGCGACCAGCGCGAGCGCCTGGCCGAGATCATCTACAACCGCCAGATCTGGACCGCGTTCCAGCCCATCGTGGAGATGGAGACACGGCAGGCCATGGGCTGGGAAGGGCTCTCGCGCGGCCCCCGCGGGTCCGATCTCGAGCTGCCCATGGTGCTCTTCGGACGCGCTGGACGCCACGGCCTGATCGAGGAGCTGGAGCGCTCGTGCCGCCGCCAGGCCTTCGTGGACTGGGAGGTCTTCGGGGCTCCGGGCCGCCTCTTCGTGAACACGGTGCCGGCCACGATCCGCGACACGAGCTTCCTGGGGCGCGGAGTCCTCGACTATCTCGGGCCCCGCCTCTCCCCGCGGCTCGTCACGCTCGAGATCACGGAGCGTCAGGTCATCGAGAACCTGAACCTCTACCGGGAAGCGATGCAGTCCTTCACGGACCTCGGCTTCTCGTTCGCGATCGACGACCTCGGCGCGGGCTACTCGGGGCTGGAGACGGTCGCCATGCTCAGGCCGACCTACCTCAAGGTGGACATGAGCCTGGTGCGCGACGTCCACCAGAAGCGGGTGAGCCAGCAGGTGGTGAAGGCGATCGTGGAGATGGGCCACGGGTTGGGGGCGACCGTGATCGCCGAAGGCATCCAGACCAACGAGGAGGCCGAGGTCTTGCGCTCGCTGGGCGTCCGCTTCGGCCAGGGCTATCTCTACGCCCGTCCCGCCGACCCGTACGCCTCAAAGACCACGGTGATGGGGAAGGTCTAGCTACTCGAGCGCCTCGGGGGCGAGGCACGTCGAGACGCGCGCGAAGCGGGCGGGGTCGAATGCGGCGAGGAGGGCCTCCGCCGTCGGGCTCTTCGTCTCCGCCAGGTGCTCCTCGAGCAGAGCGCGCACGACCGGGAGGTCGTCGTCGCCGAGCGATTCCGCCTGCACGTACTGGCGGTTCAAGACCGCCTCGTCGAGGTCGAGCAGGTAGACGACCCCTCCCGTCATTCCCGCGCCGAGGTTGAAGCCGGTGGGGCCGAGGACGAGCGCGATGCCGCCCGTCATGTACTGGAACGCGTTGGCCTCGACGCCCTCGACCACGATCGTGGGGCCGACGCCCTCGTGGCTGCGGCGCAGGCAGATGCCGAAGCGGTTGCCGGCGCGGCCGCGGATGAAGGCGCGTCCGGCGCGTGCGCCGTATCCGAAGGTGTTGCCCACGAGCGTGAGGGGGCGGGCGTGGCCGTTCGCACCCGAATTGCCGTTGCCGTTCCCATTCCCGTTCTCGGGGGTGATCACGACCTTGCCTCCGTAGGCGGCGGTGAAGCTTGAGTCGGCCACGAGCCCCTGCACGTAGAACTCCATCCCGGCGAGGCTGTAGGCCGCGTAGAAGTGCCCGGCCGCGCCCTTGTGGCGCATCACGAGCCGGCCCGCGGGCAGGCCCGCGTCTCCGAACCGGCGCGCCACCTCGCCGGCCGCGGCCACACCCACGCACCGGTCGATGTTCGTGAGGCGGCGTTGAAGCTCGACCGCCTCTCCCGCGATCGCCCGCTCGACGGCTTCCGTCTCGCTCACCCGCGGCGGCGGTGTGTGGAGCTGCGTCTGCTTCGCGTAGTGCCGCTCGCGCACGCGCTGCGGGGGCGCGCTCACGAGGTGGCCGACGTCCGCGAGCGCGGCCTTGCCCTCGAGGTCCGGCCGTCTCTCGAGGAGGTCCCGCCGACCGATCACCTCGGCGAGGTGCCGCACGCCGAGGGCGCCGAGCCGCTGCCGGATCTCCTGCGCGACGTGCCGGAGGTAGGCGGTGATGTTGCGGCTGCGGCCCGTGAAGCGGGTGACGTGCACGGGGTCCTGGGTGGCGACGCCGGGAGTGCAGCCGAGCCGGCGCGTCCCCGTCGTGTCTCCGGGCTGGGGGCCGGCGAGGTGGCACTGGCGGAGCATCGAGCAGCCGATCGAGATGAGCACCGCCGTCCCGAACCCGATGCGATCGGCGCCGAGCAGGGCGAGCTTCAGGGCCTGCTCGCCGTTCTGAACGCCCCCGTCCACGCTCAGCTCGACGAGGTCGCGGACACCTTCCTCGACGAGCATGTCGTGGACGGTCGGCAGCACGGCGGCCACCGGCACGCCCGCGTGCTTCTGGTCGACGCGCTTGGCGGCGCCCGTGCCCCCGCACCCGTCCGAGAGGTGCAGGCGATTCGCTCCGGCGTTCACTCCGCCGACGCACACCATCTCGACGCCGGTGGTCGCCACGTACTTGAGCGCGCAGTTGACGGCGGGGTTCAGGTGGCGCCAGCTCTCCAGCATGAGCTTGACGTCCTCGATCGAGTAGAGGTTGTGGTTCACGGGCGGCGAGACGAGCTCGTACCCCGGCTCGCAGCCCCGCTGGTGGGCGATGCGCGGCGAGACCTTCTTGCCCGGGAGCTGGCCACCCTTGCCCGGCTTCGCGCCCTGGGCGAACTTCACCTCCGCTTCCTCGGCCCGGGCCGCGGTCATGGGCGTGATCGTGAAGCGCGCGCCCGCGTACTGCACGCTGCGGTTGCCGTCGCGTCGGCCGATACGCGCCTTGTCGAAGCCGCCCTCGCCGCTGTTGGCGACGGGTCCGATCCCGGGAGGAACGGGCCGGCCCGCACGCTTGAACTTCATCCGGCAGTAGCGGTGCAGGAGGTTCATCGCGCGGGCCACCGCGCGGTGCGCCGGCTCGGAGAGCGCGCCCTCGCTCATCCCGGGCGTCATGAAGCGCCAGAGGATGTCCTCTTCGGGCTCGACCTCGTCCACCGGCACGGGCGTACCGGCGCTCTTGACCTGGACGAGGTCGAGGATGGTCAGCGGAGCGCGGCTCGAGACGATCGAGCTGAACTCCGCGTAGGCCTCGGGCGAGGCGGGCGCGTGAAGGCGAGCCTTCTTCTCGTAGCCGGCGGCCGCGTGCAGGGCACGCACGGCCTCCGGGCCGTTGAAGTGGGGCCGGCCGCCCTTGCGGTACCGGAACTCGCCGACGTCCTGGGGTCCCTTCGTGTCCGGGTGGAATGCCTGCGCGTGGAATTCGAGCCACTCGCGGTTCAGGACCTCGGGGCCGAGTCCACCCAGATGGCCCGGCACGCCCGGAAACTCGGCCGCGAGGAACGCGGGATCGAGTCCCAC
>JBKPBQ010000516.1:0-22485 GCA_046726955.1 Acidobacteriota bacterium | reverse complement strand
GGGCACCCGCCCACCGCCGTGCCCGGAGAGACGGACATCGACTTCGTGACCGCGCTCTGGGAGAAGGGCTCGACGGGAGCGACGCCCACGAGCTGCGAGGAGTCGCTGCGCGTGGATTCGGTCCGCGTCCGCCGCGGCCTCGTCCACTGGCTCGAGGAAGGCGCCCTGAGGCTGCGGCGTCCTCCTCGCGGACGGCGGGAGAGCTAGACCGGACCTCCGCCCGCGGCGGCGCTCACACCGCCGGCTCTTCCGGCGTCCCCGACCACCGCGTCATGTTCTGCGCCCCGTCCTCGGTGACGAAGACGACGTCCTCGTGGCGCACTCCGACCTCGCCGGACACGTAGATTCCCGGCTCGTCGGTGAAGCACATCCCGGGGCGCAGCCGCGTGGTGTTGCCCCGGACCATGTACGGGTACTCGTGCCCGTCGAGGCCGATGCCGTGGCCGAGCCGGTGGGTGAGGAAGCGGTAGCCCGGCCCGAAACCGGCATCCTCGAGGACCTTTCGCGCCGCCGCGTCCACGGCCTGGCACTCCGCGCCCGGACGCGCGGCCCGGAACGCCGCCTCCTGGGCCTGGCGCACGACGTCCCAGATCCGCCGCTGCCGGTCGGTGGGCGGCTTGGCGAAGACGAGCGTGCGCGTGATGTCGCTCGAGTAGCCGAAGAGCTCGCCTCCGCCGTCGACGAGCACGACGTCGCCGGGCTTCAGCGGCTGCGGCCGTGTCGTCCCGTGGGGGAAGGCGGCGTCGGGGCCGAAGAGCACGAGGGCGCCCCCCTTCACGCCGAGCTGGCGGTGCGCCTGCACCGAGAGCGCCTGCACCTTCTCCTGCGTCATCCCCTCGCGCAGGGCGGCGAAGACGGCCCGGTGGGCCTGCACGGTGATCTCGCAGACGCGCCGCATGATCGCGATCTCGTGGGCATCCTTGACCATCCGACAGCCGGCGGTCACCGGCGTGCCGCTCTCCAGGCGCGCGACGGGGGCGGCCTTGGCGATCGCGTCCGCGAAGGCGAAGGGCATGGCCTCGTCGATCCCGACGCGGCCCGTGGCCTTGCGGTCGCGCAGGATGCCGGCCACGAGATCGGCGGGGGACTGGTCCTCCTCCCACACCCGCACGTCCGTCCCGTGCTTGATCTGCTCGAGCGCGCGCCCCTTCTCGAAGGCGGGGCTGACCCACGCGGGCTCGCCTTCGCGCGTGACCACCGCGCCGAAGAAGCGCTCCGAGAGCCCCCACATGGCGCCGGTGAAGTACTCCAGGCTGCTGCCGCTGGCCAGGACCAGCGCGTCGAGCCCGGTCTCGCGCAGCAGCTCCTGCCCGCGGGCGAGGCGGGCCTTCCTCTCGTCCACGCTTATCGGGGCGATGCCCTCGGTCATCGGCTGGAGGGCGGCGAGCGACGGCGGCAGGTCCTCGGGCGCGCGCTCCGTCGGAGACGCGGCGAGAGGGGAGGCCATCGTCCCGAGTGTCGCCGCGGCCGACATGCGGAAGAGCGCGCGCCGAGGGAAGGGACCGCAGCTCATGGGCACCTCGCGGAAGGGTGGGGCGCATGTTACCCTCGGAGGCGTCGAATGGCGCAGTCCCCCCGCGTTCTTCCCCTCCTCCTTCTCGTTTTCCTCTTCGGGATTTCGGCGGCGCACGCCGCGTCCTTCCCGCCGAGCTACCGCTTCCGCGCGCTCGAGGGCTCGCGGGTCACGGTGTACTACCACCAGGGCTTGGAGGCGGCGGCGAGGGAGGCGATAGCGCTCGCCACCGAGATCCTCGAGCGGCACGAGGCGCGCTACGGGCGCCGGGTGGGCCGCGTGCGCATCGTGCTCGCGGACAACGAGGACGACTCGAACGGCTTCGCGACGCCGCTGCCCTATCCGCTCGTCAACGTGCACGTGATCGCGCCCGACGGCAGCGACGAGTTCGGCAACCACGAGGGATGGCTGCGCCTCGTGCTCAGCCACGAGCTCGCGCACGTCGTGCACCTCGACCAGGCCCGCGGCGTCGTATCGTTTGGAAGGAAGCTGCTGGGGCGGGCGCCCTTCCTCTTTCCGAACGTCTTCACCCCGACCTGGCTCGTCGAGGGCCTCGCCACCTACGAGGAGACCGAGACGACCGCGTTCGGCCGCGGCCGCAACCCGGACTCGCGGATGATCGTGCGGATGTCCGCCCTCGGGGACCGCTTCCTCCGCGAGGACGAGGCGACGTACGGCTTCGACGCGTGGCCGGGGGGGCAGGCGCCCTACCTCTTCGGCGAGGCGTTCCTGCGCCAGCTCACGGCCAACGAGGGCGACGCCGTCGTCCCCGCGCTCGCGCGGAAGCAGTCGGGGAAGATCCTTCCCTACCTCGACGACTTCACGGCCCGCGAGGTGACGGGGGCGAGCTTCCACGCGCAGTGGGAGGCGTGGGCGGAGCGCTCGCGCGCCGCCTACGCGGAGGAGGCGGACCGTCTCCGCCGCGACGGCCTCACCTCCTCGCGCGCGCTCACGACGCGCGGCATCCGGCAGTGGGAGCCCCGCTACAGCCCGGACGGGAGCTGGATCGCGTACTCGAGCCGGACCCTCACCCGCTTTCCGTCCGTCCGCCTCGTCCGCCCGGACGGAACGGGAGACCGCCACCTCGCCGACCGAAACGGCGGCTCCGGGCTGTCGTGGACGCCGGACGGGAAGACGCTCGTCTACGCGGAGTCGGAGGTCCGGCGCTTCTTCTCCGTGCGCAGCGACCTCCGCGCGGTGGACGTGGCCTCAGGACGCGTGCGCAAGATCAGCAAGGGGCTGCGCGCCGGCGATCCCGACGTCTCGCCCGACGGCGCCTCGGTCGTCTTCTCACGGCACATGGGCGACCGCAGCGAGCTCTATCTCATCGGCCTCGACGGCAAGGACCTCCGCGCGCTCACGGAGTCGGCTCCGGGCACGGAGTGGAGCGGGCCCGTGTGGAGCCCGCGAGGCGACCAGATCGCGGCGGCGCGCCTCCTGCCCGGAGGCTGGCTCGACGTGGTGCTCGTGGACGTGGCGACGGGCCGCATCTCGCCGCTCACCGAGGACCGCGCGAAGGACGTGGAGCCCGCGTGGACTCCAGACGGCGGGGCGGTCGTCTTCCGGTCCGACCGCGACGGCCGCTCGAACCTCTACGCGATGCGGCTCGACGACCGGCGGCTCGTGCGCCTCACGAGCGTGCTCGGGGGCGCGTTCACGCCGACCGTCGACCCCACCGGGCGCGAGATGGCCTTCGCCCTCTACTCCTCTCGCGGCTACGACGTGCACGTCGCCGCCCTCGACCTCGACGGGGCGCCGGCGGCGGAGCCCTTCGACGATCCCTATCCGCCGGCGCACGCTCCGGTGACGCCGGTGGAGGCGAAGGACGAGCCCTATCGCCCGCTCGCGACCCTCTGGCCGCGCTTCTGGACGCCTGTCGCCTACTCGAACGGAGGCGAGTGGAAGATCGGAGCGGCCACGGGCGGATCGGATCCCCTCTTCCGCCACTTCTGGGGCGCCACCGCCACGCACGGCACGGAGTCCGACCGGTTCAACTGGCAGGGCTTCTACCAGTACGACCGCTTCTTCCCGACCCTGCTCCTGAGCGCCGAGGACGAGACCGACGTACGCGAGGAGACGCGCGTGCGCACGCGCACCTTCAACGCGCGGCTCACGTTCCCGGTCCGCAAGACGCTGCGCTCGTCGCAGGCCATCTCCGTGGCCTGGCGCCGCGAGGAGCAGGCGACCCTCGACCTCTCGCCGGCCGAGCGGCTCGAGCTCGGCGGGCTGGAGGCGGCGTGGACGCTGTCGTCGGTGAAGGTCTACCCGTACTCCATCTCGCCGGTGGACGGCAGCCGCCTGCGCGTCGCGTTTCTCCGGGAAGATCCCGCGTTCGGCTCCGACGTGTCGCTGAGCAAGACGACCGTCGACGGGCGGCTCTACCTCCGGGGCTTCGGAGAGGTGGACACGCTCGTGCTGCGCGGGCAGGGCGGCTTCACGCGCGGCGAGCCGGATTTCCGGCGGTCGTTCACGGTGGGCGGGTTCCCGGACTCGAGCCTGTTCGACCTCGTGGACACGAACATGGCGCTCCTCCGCGGCTACCCCGACGACGCCTTCGCCGGCCGCGCCTTCGCCTCCGCGAACGTCGAGTACCGCTTCCCCCTCGGCCATCCCCAGCGCGGCTGGCGGACGCTGCCGGTCTTCCTCCGGAACCTCCACGCGGCCGCGTTCTTCGACGCCGCGCACGCCTGGACGGGGGAGTTCCGGATGGAGGACGTGAGCACGGCGGCGGGCGTGGCGCTCGCCACCGACACCTACATCGGGTATCGGCTGCCCTTCACGGCCGAGGTGGGGGTGGGCCACGGCTTCAACGAGAAGGGCGAGACGCGCTTCTACTTCCGGTTCGACCTGACGTTCTAGCTCCCTGCGCTTTCTCTCCGCCTCCTGCTCCCCCGTCGGCAAATCCCCGCGTGCGCTCAGTCCGGCGACGTATCGGGCGCGGCGAGGCGCAGCGAGTACCCGTCGGGGTCCTTGAAGCCGGCGAGCTTCACCTTGCCGGGGATGACGCGCGTGGGGCCGGTGAAGACGACGCCCTTCCTCCCGAGGAGGGCCCGCGTCTTCTCGATGTCGCCTTTCACGCCGAAGTTCAGCACGACCGTTCCCGGAGCCGGCGGCTTCTCGCCCCCAGCGGAGAGCCCGAGCTGGAGGCCGGGCAGGCCGCAGTCCACGTGCGCGAACTCGAGGTCGTCCCGGCGCTCGGTGACGCGGCACCCGAGGGTGCGCGTGTAGAAGGCGATCGAGCGGTCGAGGTCCTGGACCTGGAGCTGCACGAGGAGGCGGCCTTCGAGCACGGCGGTGCCGGGGCCGGCGGGGCCGTCTTGGGCCCGTGCCGGAGCTACGCACGCGAGCGTCACGATCACTATCGGCGTCCAGCGGCTTGAGCGCATGTCACTTCCTTTTCGTTCGGAGGCTACGATTCCCGCTCTTGAGTGGCGGGACGCGGGGCGAGGGTTGCGCGTCGCACAACCTTTCCCGCTCTGTTGGCCACTCAGGTTACGAGGAGGACGACTGGGCGCGGACCCATCCGACGGAGAGGTCGTCCGGGCCTTCGTGCGCGACCGCGGCGAGGACGCCTTCCGTGTGTTGTACCGGCGGCACACGCCGGTGCTCTACCGGCTCGCCCTCCGGCTGCTTGGCGAAGGAGCGGGCGCCGAGGACGTGGTGCAGGAGGCGTGGATTCGGGCGGCGGAGAGGCTCGCCCTCTTCCGGTTCGAGTCGTCGCTGCGCACATGGCTCGTGGGCATCCTGCTGAACTGCGTCCGCGAGGCGCGGCGGCGTGGTTCGTCCGGCGATCCCCTTTCCGCTGAAGAGGCCGCGTCGCCTCCCGTCGTCGGCGACGCGATCGACCTCGAGCGCGCGATCGGCGGCCTCGCCGACGGCTATCGCCGGGTCCTCGTCCTCCACGACGTCCTCGGCCACACCCACCGCGAGATCGCGGCGCTGCTCGGAGTGGACGAGGGGACGTCGAAGAGCCAGCTGTTCCTGGCCCGGCGCGCGCTGCGACGCCGCCTGGGCCCCGTCACGCGAGGATCGCCATGACCGAAGACGAGGAGCTCACTCCGGAAGAGGAAGCCGCGCTCCGCGCGCTGCCCCGGGAGGCCGAACCGCCGCCCGCGCTCGAGGAACGCGTGGTGGGCGCATTGCGCGACCGCGGGCTCGTGGCCCGCCGGCGGCCGGTTTCGTGGAACAGCCTCGCCGCTGGTCTCGTCTTGTTCGCAGCCGGTCTCGTCGCTGGACGCTGGCTGCCCGCGCGCCCGGCACACCCGGCGGAGCCTGTCTACCTCCTTCTTCTATATGCAGGACCGGACCGGACTACCGGCGACGAGGCGGCCCGCGCCCACGAGTACGGCGCCTGGGCGGCCTCCTTGCGGAAGGACGGACGCCTGCTCGGCGCGGAGCGGCTGGGCTCGGAGCAGCGCGTCCTCGGCGAGGGCAGCTTGGCGGAGTTGCCCGCGCCGCGCGGCTATTTCCTCTTCCGCGCGTCCGACATGCAGGAAGCGCTCGCGATTGCGCGCACGTGTCCGCATCTCCGCCACGGCGGCCAGGTTGCGGTACAGCCGCTCGATCCTGTCTAGGGTCGGCACCTCACCCGGAATGGGTAGGACGGTAACGCCGGAACGTCGCGCTCAAGCCCTCGCCGTCGGCCTTCCGGGCGGATTGCGAAGGTTCGAGATCCTCGATTTTGGGGAGGAGCCTGACGGGGTCGGCGCTCTCGGAGCCCGCACGGCGCCGTGGACGCCGCAGAGGCGCAATGGCTTCTCTCATCGAGCACGCGCTCGGCGTTGATGATGCCGTTGTACTCGCTCGCCCGATCGGGCCGTGGGCCGCTCGAAAATTCGGCGGACACGTCCTCGAGGGGCCCCGGTCCCCGCGGAGCGTGCAGAAGGCTTCTCGTTCGATCCCCTCCTGCATCCACCGCGGCATCGATCCAGCCTAACCGGATGACTCGACTCCGCACCTACTCAAGGAGTCCCACCAGAGATTAGTCGAACGGGCGTCGATCCAAGCTCGACCGGTTCACTCCAAGCCGCAGCTTACCGGGGCCTCCCAACGGAGAACCCTTCGCGCCCTTCATCTCGGCGGGTCGGCGCGATCAGCATCGACGGAACTGGCTTCCCTCCTCACCTCCTTCCCAGTGGCCTCCGCTGCCTCGGACTCGCGCGCGACGAGCCTGCCCCTTTCTTTCCGATTGCGTGCTGCGCGCCAGTAGCGAGCCATCTTGTCCTTTCCGTAGTCGAGCTCCGCGAGGTAACGGTTGTGCGTCGGGCACATCAGACAGATGTTCTCGGCATGGCGCCCGCCTCCGAGGCCGAAGGCATGTCGGTGGTGGTACTCGAGCCGATGTCGCTCCGGGCATCTCCTGCCTTGCGCGTCGACGAAGCAAACCGCCGAGCTTCGAGGCGTCGCCGCAGAGCCTTGAGCGCCTTGCCGATGATCGCGCCGAGATCGCCGTCCGGCACCTGCGATCGCATCAAGGCCCGTAGCCGGTCGAGGTCGTCACGAAGCTCCGCGTCCGCCGTGAACTGGATCTTGTACCTGGACGGCGAGAGCGGCGGGAAGACAGGAAGCGGCGCGGGAACGGGACGAGGCGCTTCGGGACGAGACGCCGTCGAGGCGAGATCCAGCCCTGCGGCCGCATTGACCGCGAGAGCCACAGGCCTCTCCGGCAGCTTCCGGATGACCGAAGGAACGTCCGGCCGAGGATCCAGCTCCGCCACAATCTCCTCGATCTGGCGCTTGGACTTATGGACGGCTCGAGCCAGCAGCGCTTCGCGGTTCTCGACCGTGAGGACCGGCGCGAGCCTCGCGATCCCGCTCAGATGGAGCCGACCGTTCGCGAGCATCTCCAGGAGAACCGGATGCTCCCGAGCGGCCTTGGCCACGGAGATCCGGAGTTGCGCCTCCCCCTCGGACATGTGCAGGACGTTCGTGCAGTACGTGAAGATCGACGGCGCGGCGTAGCGCGCATACAGGTGACGGACGTCCACCTCGCCGATGTGAGCGACGAGAGGGGCCTCGACGCGGCGCGACTGGCGAAGGAGGGTGTCGAGCGCGGTCAGGACCTCGTCGTCGGAGAGCGATTCGAGCGATCGTTCGAGTGCCATGCAACGACTCTAAGACCGACCGCGGACGCAATGGGTCCGCGCCTAACGGACGGACAAACATTTTGTTCGGGAGACGACCGAGACACTCGGTCATTCGGACGCCGCGGGAAACCCATATCCTCGCGAAACAGCATCAACAGGATGATGCCCTGTGACGCGGCGCGACCTCACCCGGAATGGGTAGGACCTGTGACGGCGACCTGGAAGATCCGGCCCTAGCGCCGAGTGCGGCAGCAAGGAGAACGTCTCTTGCTGACGCGGCGCGACCACCGGAATGGGTGAGAGCGTAACGATCAGCGTGACCGACCCTCCGAGGAAGGCTTCGCACGAACTCTCGTCCGTCAGGAGCGCATCGAGCAGTGCGGAGCTCTTCGTCGCGCTCATCGCTCCCACGACGGAGATGGCGGACTCGAGAATCCTCGCCCGACACTCCTCAGTGCGGCAGGCCGACGACGAAGTACGCCGCGCAGAGACCCGCGAGCACGAGCCCGCCCGGCTTCACCTCCCGGAACCGTCCGGCCGCGGCCTTCATCAAAGGATGGACGAGCAGGCCCGCCGTGAGCCCGTTCGCGATGTTGTACGTGAAGACCATGAGAGCGATCGTCAGGAAAGCCGGGACGAGCTCCGTCAGGTCCTCGACATCGACGCGTGCGAACGAACCGGTCATGAGGATCCCGACCGCGACGAGCGCGGGTGCATACGCGTACTGGAGCTTCTGCAGGGGCTCGAACAGCGGGACGAAGAAGAGCGAAGCGAGGAAGAGCAACGCGGTGACCACGGACGCGAGCCCCGTGCGCGCGCCCTCGCGGATGCCGGTGGCGGACTCGATGTAGGCGCCGCTCGTGGTCGTGCCGAGGAGGCCCGCGCCGACACAGGCGAGCGCGTCCACGAGCATCGGCTTCTCGATCTCCGCGAAGTTGCCCCTATCGTCCAGCATCCCCCCGGCGGCCCCGAGGCCGACGAGCGTCCCCAGCGTGTCGAGGAACCCCATGATGAAGAGCGTGAGGAGGGCGGGGAAGAGCGCCGGCCTCAGGACCCCGAAGACGTCGAGCTTCAGGAAGAGCGGGGAAAGGCTGTAGTCCCCACTGAAGGGGAGGGCGACCACCGCTCGAGGCGCATCGCCCAGCCCCAGCGCAAAGCCGACCGCAGCCGTGGCCGCGATCCCGAGAAGCAGCGCGCCCCGCACCCGACGCTGCAGCAGGATGGCGATGAGCAGCAGGCCGCCCACGGCGAGAAGGACACGCGGATCGTGGAAGTCGCCGATCTTCAAGGGGACCGCGGGCGGACGCAGCAACCCGCCAGGCCCCGTCAAAGCCGCCGCCGGCATCCCCGCCGCCCCGCTCGTAACGATCCCTGTCTCGTAGAGGCCGATCAAGGCGAGGAAGAGCCCGATCCCCACCGCGAAGCTGTACTTGAGGCTCGGCGAGATCGCCTCGGCCAGCCAGGAGCGCACGCCGAGGAGCGTGAGGGCGAGGAACAGCAGCCCGCTCACGAAGACGACGCCCAGGAGCTGCGGCCAGGAGACGCCGAGGGCGGCGAGGCCGAAGGCCACGAATGCGTTCTCGCCCATGTACGGCGCGACCGCGATCGGCCGATTCGCGTAGAGCGCCATCCCCAGCGTGCCCAGCGCGGCCACGAGGATGGTGGCAACGGTCGAGGGACCCGTAGGGATGCCGGCGAACGCGAGGATCGCGGGATTGACGATGACGATGTACGCCATCGTCGCGACCGTGGTCGCGCCGCCCAGCACCTCGCGGCGCACGGTCGTGCCGCGCTCCGCCAGGGGAAAGAGGGGTCGCATGGCGCAGAGAGACTACCATCGCGCGCGCCACGCGCCCTCCAACGACATGAACGCCCGCGGTTGCCGGATGCGGCGCCCCGTCACATACTTTGACGGGAACCCCCAGGCGCAAGCCCTCGTCTCGATCGGACGAGCACCCATCCCGACGCCAGGTCGTCTGCCGTCACACCGGAGGATCGATGAAGTTGCCCGCGCCCGTACTCATCGCGCTCTCGCTGGCCGCGCCGCTCCGCGCGCAGACTCCCGCCCCCACGCCCGACCCGGACAAGGAGCCCCCGCGCTTCGCGGACACGGTGGACGTCGAGTCGGAGCTGCCCGCGGTTCCACCTTCGAGCACGACCACGCTCAAGTTCCCGGTCCCCGTGCTGGAGCTCCCGGTGAGCGTCTCCGTCATCCCCCGCCGGCTGCTCGCCGACCAGGACGCCTACGTGCTCTCCGACGGCCTCAAGAACGCCAGCGGCGTCAACGTGGGCACCGGCTTCGGCGTCTTCGACTTCTGGGTGATCCGCGGTTTCGACTCGATCTCGAGCGGCCTCGTCCTCAACGACGGCGTGCGCGAGCCGGAGTCGACGCTCTACCCGGTCTACAACGTCCGTCAGGTCGAGGTCGTCAAGGGACCGACGTTCCTCTACGGCGCCAACTCGCTCGCGGGCAGCGTGAACCTCGTCCGCAAGCAGCCCGTCCAGCAGCGCTTCGCCGACGTCTCCCTGAGCTACGGCCGCTTCGGGACGTTCGAGGGAACCGTGGACGCCAACGTGGCCAACGAGACGGGGACGGTGGCCTTCCGTGTGAACGGTGTCTACCAGGGGACGAACCAGTACCGGGAGCTATCTGACGCCTCGGTCGGCGCCATCAACCCGTCGCTGCTCTGGAAGCCAGACGAGAAGACTCGGCTCAACGTGAACTTCGAGTACGCCCGCGCCCACCAGGCGCCCGACACCGGGATTCCCTTCGTGGACGGCGCGCTCGCCGCGGTCGACCGCAAGACGTCCTACCAGTCGCCCTTCGACGACTCGCTCCAGAACGTCTACCGGCTCCGGTTCGACGCGGAGCACCGATTCGCCGAGCGCTTCACGCTGCGCAACAAGGTCTACTACACCGAGCAGTCCTGGGACTCCACGGGCACGCTGGTGAGCGGTGTCATTCCCATTCCCGGGAGCCCGCAGGTTGCGCGCGTCCTCACCGTCCTCGACGACCGGCAGAAGATCTGCGGCGACCAGCTCG
This sequence comes from Acidobacteriota bacterium, assembly GCA_046726955.1. Taxonomy (GTDB): domain Bacteria; phylum Acidobacteriota; class Vicinamibacteria; order Fen-336; family Fen-336; genus CAVPGH01. The sequence continues at coordinate 11,843 of JBKPBQ010000516.1, read as the reverse complement.
AGGCCGTGGCGAGCTTCAACACGGGCGCGGTGCGCCACGATTTCGTGGGCGGCTTCGAGTACACCTGGCTCCGCGACCCCTTCACGCAGGACGTCGCGTTCATCCCCACCGTGTCGCTGACGAATCCCGTCGACCCCGGCGGCTATCCGATCGCGCCCATCCCGCCTCTCGGCCAGGTCGGCAACTCGACGGCCAACGTGCTCGCTCCCTACGTCGTGGACCGCATGACGCTCGCCAGGAAGTGGCAGCTCACGGCGGGCGCGCGGCTCGACTCGATCGACTACGAGGACCCGCCCACGCAGACGACGCGGGACGACACGAAGGTCAACCCGATGGGCGGCCTCGTCTTCCTGCCCAAGCCCGACCTCTCGTTCTACGTGTCCGCGGGCACGGCCTTCGCCCCGCCCTCGACGCAGGTGGTGGGGCCGCGCGATCCGGAGGAGAGCTGGCAGGCCGAGGTCGGGGCCAAGGTGGGATTCCTGTCCGGCAAGGGCCTGGCCACGGTGGCCGTCTACAACCTGCAGCGCGACAACATCGCCATCCCCGACTCGAGCGGCATCACGCGGCAGCAGGGCGACCAGCGCTCGCGCGGCTTCGAGGTCGAGGTCTCCGCGGAGCCCGCGAAGGGCTGGGTGACGTACGCGTCGTACGCCTACAACGACGCCAAGCTCACGAGCTTCGCGGAGATCGTCCGGACGGGACAGGGCCCGGCCGACTTCGCCGTCGTGGACCGCTCCGGCAACCGCTCGCCGCTCGCTCCCCGCCACATCGGCAACCTCTGGACGTCGCGCCAGTTCACGAACGGCCTCGGCCTCGCCGCCGGCCTCCGTTTCGTGGGCGAGCAGTTCATCGCTGAGGACAACCAGAACGCCATCGACAGCTACGTGACGCTGGACGCGATCGTCTCCTACCGGATCGGTCGGGTGCGGGCGGCGGTCAACCTCAAGAACCTGACGGGAACGGAGTACGAGTCGCGCGGGTTCGGCGCCGTCTCCGCCATCCCGGCCCGGCCGTTCGAGGTGCTGGGCCGGATCGAGGTCGGGTTCGGCGCGCGCTGAGGCAACGCAACCGCGCCGTCAGTCGAGAGCGGGCAGCTCGTAGACCGCCGCCTCGCGGTCGTTGCGGACGGCGAGCAAGGTTCCCGCGAGAGCCGGCGGATTCCAGGTCTTCCCGTCCAGCACCGCGTAGCGCGTGAGCTCGCGCGGCCCGTCCGGGCTCGGCTCGAGGAGCACGATCTCGCCCTCCTCGGTCTGAACGAGCAGCACGTCCTCGACGAGGAGCAGCTGGCCGTGCCCGTAACGGCCGCCCTTCCACTTCCGCTCGCCGGTCGCGGGGTCGAGGCAGGTCATGACGCCGTCGGCGAGCCCGTACACGTAGCCGCCGTGGAGCACGAGGTTCGCGAACTTCGACTTGAGCCGCGTGCTCTCCCACAGGACCCGCGCCTGGAGCGCCCCGTCGTCGCCGGACGAGACGCGGAAGAGCTTGCTCCCGACACCGTAGCCCACGGAGAGCAGCAGCCGGTCGCCGTCGATGGGCAGGGGTGTCGCCACGTTGGGCTGCTCGGTCGGCCACGCGGCCTCCCAGAGCAGCGCGCCCGTCTCCGGGTCGTGGGCGGCGACGCTCGCGTTGTTTAGGATCACGACCTGCGGCCGCCCCGCGAGCGAGACGAAGACGGGAGAGCTGTAGCTCGCCTTGTCGCTCCCTCCCGACCAGAGCGGCCGTCCGCTGGCCGCGTCGTAGGCGACGAGCGAGCGCCCCTCGGTGCCGCCGGCGCTCACGATGACCTCCGTCCCGTGGACGAGCGGCGCGCAGCTCTTGCCCCACTCGGCGACCGTCGCTCCGTTCTCCCGTACGACGTCGTGCGACCAGAGGCGCCGGCCCGTGGCGAGGTCGAGCGCGTTCAGGATTCCAGTGCCCCCCATCGTGAACACGCGGCCGTCGGCGATCGTCGGCGTCGTGCGGGGTCCGGTGCCCGCCACAACCGTCTCGTAGCGGGCGGTGTCGGCGTGGCTCCAGCGCCCGCGGCCGGTGAGGAGGTCGTAGGCGACGACGCGCTCCTCCGCGCCGCGCTGCTCCAGCGTGACCGCGACGTCGCCGGCCACCGCGAACCCCGCCCAGCCCTCGCCGATCGGCTGCCGCCACAGCTTGCGGGGCGCTCTCGACGTCCAGTCACGGGCGAGGCGCACGCCAGGGACCGTCCCGTCGCGCGCGGGTCCAAGAAATTGAGGGAAGTCGCCGGGGCGGCGGGGCGGCTTCGTGGCTCGGACGGCCGGAGCGGGCGCCCCCGAGACCTCACGAGCCGATTCGACCGGCAGGGAAGGCGCCGCTTCGGGAAGCGCGGTGGGGACCGGAGGCGGCGTCGCCGGCGCGGCGAAGCGGGGGACGAGGATGGGCACGAGATCTCCCGTCACCCCGCGGATCTTGAGGAGCGACGCGGCCGCGGCCACGGCGAGGAGCGCCGCCACGGCGCCGACGAAGCGCACGCGCAGGGACAGCCGGGAGAAGTACGCGAGCCAGACGAGAAGCAGGACGGCGGCGAGCACGCAGGCCGCGATCGTCGACATCACGCGGTCCTGGCGAATGCGATTCCCGGCGAGCCACACCCGGGCGAGAAGTGCGGCGAGGAGTCCCAGGATCAGCCAGGCCGGCCACAGTCGCGGGCGATTCATGCTCACAAAGATTAACCGAGGACGCCTTCGAGCCCGCTGGGAATGCTGTATAAGTGAAGACGTGACCGCGACGGTCCCGCCGGGGCTCGAGACGAAGACCGCCGCCGCGCGCAAAGCTCTCGACGCGTGGGTGCGCGAGGTCGTGGACTGGCACTTCGACCCGGAGACGGGCGCGCCCTTCTGGCTCGACTTCGCCAAGCGCGCCGGCTTCGATCCCCGCCGCGAGGTCAAGGGCTACGACGACCTCGGTCGCCTCGGTCCCTTCGAGGACGAGTGGCTGCGCGGGGGGCCGGTCCAGCAGTGGATCCCCAAGGGGCTCGTCGGGCGTCCGGTGTACGTCTTCGAGACGGGCGGGTCGACGGGTGTCCCCAAGGCCCGCATCAGCATCGACGACTTCCGGGCCGACTATGAGATGTTCAGCGCGACGCTGCCCGACGAGTTCTTCCCGAAGGGCGCGGACTGGCTGCACGTGGGGCCGAGCGGCCCGAGGCGGCTGCGGCTCGCCGTCGAGCACCTCGCGCAGTTCCGCGGCGGGATCTGCTTCATGGTGGACCTCGACCCGCGCTGGGTCATCAAGCTCATCAAGATGGGCGAGATGGCGATGATGGAGAGGTACAAGCAGCACGTGGTGGACCAGGCGCTCACGCTCCTCCGCGCCCACGACAACATCCGCTGCCTCTTCACGACGCCGAAGCTACTGGAGGCGCTCTCCGAGAAGGTCTCGCTCAAGAAGATGGGGATCACGGGCGTCTTCTGCGGAGGCACGGAGATGACGCCGCAGTTCCACCGCTTCGCGGTGGAGGAGCTGCTGGACGGCGTCTACTTCGCCCCCACGTACGGCAACACGCTCATGGGCCTGGCCGTCCACAAGCCGCGCACGAAGCCCGACGATCCCTGGGACATCCTCTACTACCCGCCCGCGCCGCGGGCCATGATCGAGGTCGTGGACCCCGACCACCCCGACCGCGTGGTGGAGTACGGGAAGACCGGGCGCGTCCGCCTCACGACGCTCACCAAGGAGTTCTTCATGCCGCGCTTCCTCGAGCGCGACGAGGCGGAGAGAGAGCCTCCGTGCGAGCAGTACCCCTGGGACGGCGTTCGCAACGTCCGCCCCTTCTCGCGCTTCCAGTCGACGGTGGTGGAGGGCGTCTACTGATGCTCCACCTGCCGATCCTTCGCCGCGGCCGGCCCTACCGGAGTGTGGACGTCCTGAAGGTGCCGCACTTCCGGGGCCGCGAGCCCTTCGTCGAGCTGAGCCAGGCCAACGCCGGTCTCGTGCGCCGCGATCTCCTGGAAGACACCCAGGCCCGGATGCGGTCCGCCCTCGACGCGTTCCCCGCGCGCGAGCTGGTGGCGATCACGGTGCGCGCCGCGCGCGTCTTCATGGAGGAGTCGCTCCCCCTGGGCGACGGCGTCCAGACGCCCGACGACTACGTCGAGCAGCTCTCGGCGACCACCGGCCTGCCCCACGTCCTCGTGCGCCGCAACATGGAGAAGATCCACGGAGTGATGGCGGAGATGGACTCGATCCTCGCCGGCCTCACCCGCAACCTCGACCTCGCGGTGCTGGACCGCGGGATGGGGGAGTCGGGCGGACACGCGCTCAGCTTCGTTCCGCGCTCGCCCACGCTGGGCATCGTCCTCCCCAGCAACTCGCCGGGCGTCCACTCGCTCTGGGTCCCGGCCATCGCTCTCAAGACCGCGCTCGTCCTCAAGCCTGGCACCGCCGAGCCTTGGACGCCCTATCGCTTGATCCAGGCCTTCATCAAGGCGGGAGCGCCGGAAGAAGCCTTCGGCTTCTACCCGACGGACCACGCCGGCGCGGGCGAGATCCTCCGTCGCTGCGGGCGGGCAATGGTCTTCGGCGACGTCGGATCGACGCGGGCCTGGCAGAACGACCCGCGCGTGGAGGTGCACGGCCCCGGCTACAGCAAGGTCCTCCTCGGGCCGGACCTCGCCGGCGACTGGAAGAGATACCTCGACGTGATGGCCTCCTCGATCGCGGCCAACGGCGGGCGGTCCTGCATCAACGCCTCCGGCATCTGGACGACCGCACACGCCGCGGAGATCGCGGACGCGCTGGCCGAGCGCCTGGCCGCGATCCGTCCGCGGCACGAGGACGATCCGGAGGCGGAGCTCGCCCCCTTTGCGGACCCTCGGGTTGCGGAGCGCATCTCCACCGCGATCGACGCGGCCCTCGACGCGGGAGGGGCGCGCGACGTCACGGCGTCCCACCGCTCCGGCGGCCGCATCGCGACGCTCGACGGGGCGACCTACCTCCTGCCCACGGTCGTGCTCTGCGATTCGCCCGACCACCCGCTCGCGAACCGCGAGTACCTCTTCCCGTTCGCGAGCGTCGTCCCGGTGAAGCCCGAGGAGATCCCGGCCCGGCTCGGACCGACGCTCGCGGTCACCGCGCTCACAGAGGACCAGGCGCTCCTCGCGCGGATGCTCGCCTCGCCGCTCCTCAACCGCGTGAACCTGGGCCCGCTGCCCACGTACCGGATCAGCTGGGACCAGCCGCACGAGGGCAACCTCTTCGACCACCTCTACCTCCGCCGCGCGCTCCAGGGCCGCGTCGGCGCCGCCTGAGAGAGCCGGCGTGCGCATCCTGCAGATCACCGCCGGAGCGGGCGGGATGTACTGCGGGAGCTGCCTGCGCGACAACGCGCTCGCCGCGGAGACGATGGCCAAGGGCCACGACGTCACGCTGCTCCCCGTCTACACCCCGACGCTCACCGACGAGCGCAACGTCAGCGAGGAGCAGGTCTTCTTCGGCGGGATCAGCGTCTACCTCGAGCAGAAGTTCCCGCTCTTCCGGAAGACGCCGGCGATCCTGGACAAGCTCTGGGACTCCGCCCGCGTCATCCGCATGGCTTCGGGCCGCGGGGTCTCGGTCGAGGCGAAGGACCTCGGGGAGCTCACGGTCTCGACGCTCCGCGGCGAGGACGGCTACCAGGCCAAGGAGGTCCGGAAGCTCGTCGGCTACGTGTCGAAGCAGCCGCCCTTCGACGTCGTGGTCATCCCGATGTCGCTCCTCATCGGCCTGGCTCCGCCGCTCAAGCGCGCGCTCGGCCGGCCGATCGTGTGCACGCTCCAGGGCGACGACCTCTTCCTGGAAGGGCTGGGCGAGCCGTACCGCTCGGAGTCGAAGGCGCTCATCGCGAAGCACGCGCCCGCCGTCGACGCCTTCGTGGCGACGAGCGACTACTACTCGGGCTTCATGGCCGGATACCTGAGCCTGCCTCGCGAGAAGATCGTGACCGTGCCGCTCGGGATCTCGCTCGACGGGCACGACCCGTCGCCGCGGCCGCGCCACGAGCCCTTCTCGATCGGCTATCTCGCGCGCATCGCTCCCGAGAAGGGCCTGCGCGAGCTCGCGGACGCCTACCGCATCCTCCGCCGCGAGCGCGGCCTGCCGCCCTCTCGCCTGGTGGCCGCGGGCTACCTCGCGCCCGAGCAGCAGGCCTACCTCGCCGGAGTGGAAGCGAAGCTCCGCGAATGGGGGCTCGGCGAGGAGTTCCGGTACGAGGGGACCCTGGACCGCGCCGCCAAGCTCGCCTTCCTGCGGTCGATCGACGTCCTGTCGGTGCCGAGCCCCTACGCCGAGCCGAAGGGCCTCTACCTGCTGGAGGCGATGGCGAACGGCGTCCCCGCCGTTCAGCCGAGGCATGGTGCCTTCCCCGAGATCGCGGCCAAGACGGGAGGCGTCGTCCTCTTCGAGCCGGGAGACATGGGCAGCCTGGCCGACGCGATCCTGGCCCTCCATCGCGACCCCGTCCGCGCCGCCGAGCTCGGGCGGAAGGGCGCCGAGGGAGTGAGACGTCACTACACCGCGGCCCGCATGGCCGAGACTTCGCTCGAGCTGTACGAGCGCGTGGCCCGGGGGGAGCCGCGCCCGGCGCCCGCCCTCGCGGCCGCGCGTTAGGCGAGAGGCGGCCGCCCTGCTGATCGTCGAGAACCTCGCCAAGACCTACGCGACCCCGCGCGGCCCCCTGCCCATCCTGGAAGGCGTCTCGCTGACCCTCGCCCCGGGCAACGCGCTCTGCGTGATGGGCCCTTCGGGGAGCGGCAAGAGCACCCTCCTCTACATCCTGGGGACGCTCGAGCCCCCGACCTCGGGGACGGTGACGCTCGACGGACGCGATCCCTTCCGCCTCCCCGAGCCCGCCCTCGCCGCCTTCCGCAACCGCGAGGTCGGCTTCGTCTTCCAGGATCATTGCCTGCTGCCGCAGCTCAGCGTGCTCGAGAACGTCCTCGCCCCGACGCTCGTGGCTCCGAGACGCGAGGGCTGCACCGAGCGTGCCGTGGCTCTGCTGGAGCGCGTCGGGCTGAAGGAGCGGATGGAGCACCACCCCGCCGAGCTGTCGGGAGGCGAGAAGCAGCGGGTGGCGCTCGCGCGCGCCCTCGTCCTGCGTCCGACGCTCCTCCTCTGCGACGAGCCCACCGGGAACCTGGACGCCGCCGCCGCGGAGAGCGTCGCCTCGCTCCTCCTCGAGCTCCACCGGCAGGAGGGGGCCATCCTCGTGCTCGTGACGCACAGCGCGGAGCTCGCCGCGCGCTTCAAGGACCGCCGTCGTCTCGTGGGGCGCAAGCTCGAGCCGGCATGACGCGGCTCGTCCTCCGCAGCCTCGCGCACTACTGGAGGACGAACGCCGCGGTCGTGCTCGGAGTCGCGGCCGCGGTGGCCGTGCTCGCGGGAGCGCTCGTGGTGGGGGAGTCGGTCCGGGAGAGCCTGCGGAGGATCGCCCTCCGCCAGCTCGGGCGTACGGCCGAGGTCGTGGAGGGCGGCCGCTTCTTCGCCGAGCCGCTCGCCGCCGCCCTCGCCGGCGAGCGCACGAAGACGGCACCCCTCGTGGCCGTGACTGGCGTCGTGACGCACCAGTCGAACGGCCGCCGCGCGGGCGAGGTCGCCGTCTACGGTGTGGACGAGAGGTTCTGGGCCTTCCAGGGCGTTACGCCTCCCGCCGTCCTCGAAGGCCGGGACGCCTTCGTGGGAGCGGCCCTCGCCGCGGAGCTGGAGAGCGTCGTCGGCGACACCCTGCTCGTCCGCCTGCCTCCGGCGTCGGAGATTCCGGGCAGCTCGCTCTTCGGTCGGCGCGACGTGCCGGGACGATCGCTCCGCGTCAGCGTCCGCGGCACTCTCGCCGCCGACACGCTCGGCGAGTTCTCCCTCCGTCCCCGACAGCGGCCGGTGAGCGCGCTCTTCGTTCCCTTGAAGCTCCTCCAGAAGTCGATGGGCGTCGACGGCCGCGCGAACACGATCCTCCTCGACGGGGCGCCGGCGCGGCCGGTCGCGGAGGCGGCGACGCTCGAGGACATGGGCCTGCGCGTGCGGCCGCTGGCGGCGCAGGACGGGTTCTCGATCGACAGCACGAGCGCGGTCCTGTCCGACGACGTCGTGCAGGCGGGGCGCGAGGCGGCGGCGAGCCTCGGCCTCGACAGGACGGAGGTGCTCATCTACCTGGCGAACGAGATGCGGACCGGTGAGCGTGCGGTTCCGTACTCGCTCGTGGCGGCTCTGGACACGGAAGCCCTGGGACGGCTGACCGGCCAGACACCAGGAGAGCGCACGATCTTCCTGAATGCCTGGGCTGCCGAGGATCTGCGCGCTCGCCCTGGGGATCCGATCACCGTCGAGTACTACATCTGGGAGGAAGCGGGTCGGCTCGTCACGCGAAAGACCTCGTTCACGTACGGCGGGACAGTCCCGATGGAGGGCCTCGGCGCGGATCCGCGACTCGTGCCCGACTATCCCGGCATCACGGAGTCGGCGCACATCTCCGACTGGGACCCGCCGTTCCCGGTGGACCTCTCGCGCATCCGGCCGCGGGACGAGGCCTACTGGGAGCGCTACCGCGCGGCGCCGAAGGCTTTCGTGCCCCTCGCCGCGGGACAGGAGCTCTGGGGCCACCGTCTGGGGCGCGTCACGTCCCTGCGCGTGCGCCCGCGTCCCGAGGCCAACCTCGACGAGGAGCGTCGGAAGCTCGAGGCCGTGCTCCGCGCCCGTCTCGATCCCGCCCGCGACGCCGCGATCGTGCTGGAGCCGGTGCGCGCCCAGGCCCTCCAGGCCGCGGGCGGGTCCACGGACTTCGGCGAGTACTTCGTCTACTTCAGCTTCTTTCTCGTGGCGGCGGCGCTCCTCCTGGCCGGGCTCTTCTTCCGCCTGGGCGTCGAGCAGCGGCTGCGCGAGATCGGCCTGCTGCGCTCGGTGGGCTTCGCGCGCGGCGACGTGCGACGTCTCTTCCTCGCAGAAGCGGCGGTCGTCTCCGTCGTCGGAGGCCTCGTCGGTATCGCGGGCGCCTGCGCCTACGCCGACCTCGTCGTCCGCGGTCTGCGGACGCTCTGGGTGGGAGCGGTGGGCACCCGCGATCTCGCGCTCCATGTGTCGGCGGGTCCGCTCGCCGCGGGCTTCGCCGGAGGCGTCGTGATGGCGGCGCTCGCCATCGCCGTCACCCTTCGCGGGCTGAGGCGGCGGTCGCCGCGCAGCCTGCTGAGCGGCGCCGTCGAGGAGCGGACGACGGCGGGGAGCCGGGCCAGCTTCCGGATCGCCTTCGTGCCGGCGGCGATCGCGCTCGTTCTCCTCGTCGCCTCCGCCCTCGGTCGCCTGCCCCCGGCCTCCGCCTTCTTCGGAGCGGGAGGCCTGCTGCTCCTGGCCGCGCTCCTCGCCACTACCGCCTTCTTCCGCCGCCGGCGTCATCGCCCCGTCCACCGTCTCTTCGGCCTCGGGGTCCGCGGGGCCTCGTTCCGCCCGGGCCGCAGCGTCCTCTGTGTCGCGCTCATCGCGGCCGCGGCGTTCGTGATCGTGTCCGTCGGCTCGTTCCGCAGGGAGGAGGTGGACACGACGGATCGACACGGCGAGAGCGGCGGCTATGCGCTCCTCGGGCAGTCGCTCCTCCCGCTGCACCACGATCCCGCCACCGCCGAGGGGCGGGAGGCGCTGGGCCTGCCCGCGGAGATGCTCGAAGGCGTCGAGATCGCCCGCTTCCGCATGCGCAAGGGCGACGACGCGAGCTGTCTGAACCTCTATCGGCCGGGCGATCCCACGGTGCTCGCGCCCATCCACGACTTCGTGGAGGCGGGCCGATTCGCCTTCCAGTCCTCCCTGGCCGCGACGCCGGAGGAGAAGGCGAATCCCTGGCGCCTCCTCGAGGGCGAGCGGAGGAACGGCGCCATTCCCGCGATCGCCGACGCCAGCTCGCTCGAGTATGTGCTGCACCGGAAGCTCGGCGAAGAGATGGACGTCGGAGGATCTCGCGTCGTGTTCGTGGGCGCGCTCCGCCCCGGCCTCTTCCAGGGCGAGCTGCTCGTCGGCGAGCGGCACTTCCGCGACGCCTTTCCCGACGAGGAGGGCTACCGGTTCTTCCTGTTCGACGTCCCTGCGGCGCGCGCGAGCGCGCTCACGGAGGGGCTCGAGTCGCGGCTCTCCGACTTCGGGATGGACGTGAGCTCGGCCGCGGACCGCCTGGCCGCGTACCATCGCGTCGAGAACACGTACATCTCCACCTTCCAGGCCCTGGGGGCGCTCGGTCTCGTCCTGGGCACAGTCGGCCTGGGGGCGGTGCTCCTGCGGAACGCGTTCGAGCGGCGCCGCGAGCTCGCGCTCCTCCAGGCCGTCGGCTACCGGCGGCGGCACATCTCGCAGATGGTCCTCGCGGAGAACCTTCTGCTCCTCGTCCTCGGCCTGACCATCGGGACCGCCACCGCCCTCCTCGCCGTTCTCCCCGTGCTGCGGGCGCGGCCGGGTGTCGTGCCGATCACCTCCCTCGGCGCGCTCGTGCTCACGGTCCTCGTGGTGGGCATCGCGGCGTCGCGGGTGGGCGTCGTCATCCTGAGGCGGTTGCCGCTTCTCGCCTCGCTGCGGTCAGAATAGGGCGACCATGAGCCTCCTTCTCGCCGTCCTCCTCGCGGGACCGGCGGCCGCCTCGGCCGACTGGCCTCAATGGCGCGGACCCGGGCGCGACGGCATCGTCCCGGCAATTGCCCCCCGCGCGAGCTGGCCCAAGACGCTCGTCCAGGGCTACAAGGTGCCGGTCGGGATCGGCCACGCCTCGCCCGTGGTGGTGGGCGAGCGCCTCTTCGTCTTCACGCGCGAAGGCGAGGACGAGGTCGTGCAGGCCCTCGAGCTTGCGAGCGGCAAGAGGATCTGGCGCCAGTCGTACGCGGCGCCCTACTCGGTCAACCCGGCGGCCGCCGCCCACGCCAAGGGACCCAAGTCGACGCCGTCCGTCGCCGACGGCCGCGTCTTCACGTTCGGCATCGGCGGCATCCTCTCCGCGTTCGACGCGGCGACCGGCCGGCCGCTCTGGAAGAAGGACTTCTCCGGGCAGTACAAAACGACGTCGCCACTCTACGGCACCGCGACCTCGCCCCTCGTCGAGCGCGGCCTCGTGATCGCGTGGGTGGGAGGCGACAGCGATGGCGCGCTCACCGCCTTCGACGCGGCCACGGGGGCGCCGCGCTGGAGCTTCAAGGGCGACGGCCCGGGCTACGCCTCGCCGGTCGTCGCGGAGCTGGGCGGCGTGCGGCAGATCGTCACGCAGTCGCAGCAGTACCTACTCGGCGTCTCGGCGGACAAGGGGGAGCTCCTCTGGAAGGTGCCGTTCACCACCGAGTACTCGCAGAACGCGGTGACTCCGGTCGTGGCCGGCGACGTCGTCGTCTTCTCCGGAGTGGGCCAGCCGGTGAAGGCGGTGCGGCCGCTGCGGGAGGGCGGAGCCTGGCAGGCGGAGCCCGCGTGGGGGAACTCGGAAGTGTCGAGCTACATGAGCACGCCCGTCCTCGTGGACGGCCGGCTGTACGGCCTCTCCGCGCGGCGCAAGGGGCAGCTCTTCTGCCTCGACGCGAAGACGGGCAAGACGCTCTGGCTCACCGACGGACGGCAGGGCGAAAGCGCGGCGGTGCTCGCCGGAGCCGGCGTCCTCTTCGTGCTGAACACGGACGGCGAGCTGAGCATCGTCGCGCCCGGCGCGAGCGCGGCCACGACACTCGCCCACTACACCGTGGCCTCGAGCCCGACGTGGGCCCACCCGCTGATCCTGCCGTCGGGTGTCGTCGTGAAGGACGTGGACAGCCTGGCCTTCTGGCGGTGGGAATGACCTCGAGCAAGGAGCAGCGAAGCATGAGCTGGATCTGGTTCGTCCTCGGCGCCGTCCTTTCCTGGGGCCTCTACGG
>JBKPBQ010000515.1:0-6614 GCA_046726955.1 Acidobacteriota bacterium | reverse complement strand
GGCGGTGATCGACTTCCCCGCGGAGAGCGCCTCGTGGAGCGTGTCCGCCGCCATCTCCCCGCTCTTGAGGGCGAGGAAGACGCCGGTCGAGAAGAGGGGATCGAGGAACGCGAAGGCGTCGCCGACCAAGCAGAAGCCGTCGCCCCCGATCTTCTTCGAGTGGTACGTGTACTCGCCGGTGACGCGGACGGGCTCGCACTGCGTGCCCACCTCGACGTGGTCGCGGATCCAGGCGCAGGCCGCAAGCTCGCGCGCGTAGATCTCGTTCGGGTCGCGGGTGTCGCGGTAGAGATAGCTCGGCTCACCCACCACGCCGACGCTCACGATGTCGGAGTGGAGCGGGATGTACCAGAACCAGCCCTTCTGGGGGACGTAGGCCACTGTCGTCGCGCCCTCGTCGAGGCCGGGGTCGCGCTGCGCGCCCTTCCAGTACGACCACACCGCGATCTTGTTGAGGTCCTGGTCGCGCTCCTTCCAGCCGAAGCGGCGGCTGAGCATGGAGTCGCGGCCCGAGGCGTCCACCACGACCTTCGCGTGGATGTCCTCGAGCTTGCCGTTGCCCGCGTCCGCGCGCACACCCACCACGCGCTGGCCGTCCATGATGACGTCGCGCACCGCGGTTCCCTGCCGGACCTCGACACCCTTCTTGCGCGCGTTGTCGAGGAGCATCGCGTCGAACTCGGCGCGCCACACCTGCCACGTCAACGAGCACTCGTGCTTGATCGTCTGGAAGAAGTAGAAGGGCTGGGACACGCGGCCCGTGATCGAGACGAACTGCACGCTGTACTTCTTCGGACAGGCCGAGCTCCGCAGCCAGTCCACGACGCCGAGGCGGTTCAGGGTGAACCAGGTGTAGGGGATGAGCGACTCGCCGATGTGGTAGCGCGGGAAGGGCTCGCGCTCGAGGAGGAGGACCTTGTGGCCTTGCTCGGCGAGGAGGGCTCCGGCCGTGGAGCCCGACGGCCCGCCGCCAATCACGATCGCTTCGTAGTCGGACATGGGAGTTGGCAATCCTGGGAAAGAGCTAGAGGTCGCGGTACGACCCGGGGTCCGGGCTCACGTGTACCGGATCCCCGAGTGCTCGGGAAGGAAGAAGCGCTGCAGCAGCACGTCCACGCGCATGAGGCCGTCGCGGGTGAGGGCGATCTCGTCGCCGGCGGAGGGGGCGAGCCAGCCGTCGCGGGAGAGCGACGCCCACGCGTCCGCGAACCGGGCGCGGACGTCGACGCCGTACTTGTCCGCGAAGTAGCTCGGCCGGATCTTTCCAAGCTTGAGCTGGAGGACGAGCTCGCGGATGAGCCGCTCGGTAGCACTCGGGCGGTAGGCTCGCGAGAGAGGGACCTCGCCCTCCCGGATCGCCCGCCCGTAGGGATCCCAGGTGTCGAAGTTCTGCATGTGCACGCCGTTCACGTGGCCGAACGACGCGACGCCCAGGCCCACGAGGTCCGCCCCCTGCCAGAGCCGGTCGCGGTAGACGAAGCGCGTGCGCGCCGGGTCCTTGACCGCGGTGTAGGCGCTACCCACGTGGTAGCCCGCACCCTCGAGGGCGGCGAAGGCTTCCTTGACCCAGCGGCGCTTCGTCGCCCAGTCCGCCACGTGCTCCCTGAACTGCCCGGTACCGCCCAGGATGTCGCGGCTGATCGTGGTGTTGAAGGGCAGCTCCATCTGGTAGATCGTCACGCTGTCCGGAGCGAGCGCGATCGTTTTGCCGACGCACTCCTCCCAGTTCTCCTCCGTCTCCCCGAGCATGCCCGCGATGAGGTCGATGTTGACCTGCGGGAACTCGAGCGCGCGTGCGGCCTCGTAGGACTTTCCGATCTCCGGCGAGCGGTGCGCGCGTCCGTTGATCTCGAGGACGTGGTCGTCGAAGTTCTCGACACCGAGGCTGAGCCGCGTGACGCCCATGCGGCGGATGGCTTCGAGCTTGCCCGGAGTGAGCGTGCCCGGCTCGCACTCGAACGTGACCTCCTCCGCGTGCTTCCAGGGCGTGATCGCGTCCAGCCGACCCACCAGGCTCTCGAGCTGCGCGGTGGAGAGGAACGACGGCGTCCCCCCGCCGAAGTACACGAAGTTGAACGGCCGGTCCGCGATTGCGGGCAGCTTCGCGTAGAGCTCCCACTCCTCGACGAGCAGGTCCAGGTACTCCGCGACCTCGCGCGCGCTCTTGTCCGTGTACACGCGGAAATAGCAGAAGTGGCAACGCTTGCGGCAGAAGGGGATGTGCAGGTAGAGGCCGAGCGGAACGTCCCGCCCGGGAGGCGCGAGCAGCGCGGGAAGCGCCGCGCCTTGCACGGCCTCGGGCGTCCACACGGAGAACGGAGGATAGTTCGCGACGAAGTAGCTTCCGACCTCCGTCTCCGCAGCCGGCGCCGCGGGCAGCGCCTCGCTCATAACGCAAGTATACGGGCGCATTTAACAAAGGAGCCGGCGATGCGCTGTGAAAAGATGTGGCATACTCGCATCGACTCTGCCGCGTCCGCCAGCATCCGGGGGGAGCTCCGGTGCGGAGAGATGGAGGTGCCATGCGCCGCTCTCTCTTGTCGCTCCTCGTTCTCTCGCTCTCCACCGCGGTCTACGCCCAGTCCGACCCCTACGATCCCGACGGCCGGCCCACGGTCGCCACTCCCACCGGCCAGAAGGGAACGATCTCGATCGACGCGATGACGACGCCCGGCCGCCACTTCGGCATGGGCTTCTACGTCACCGACCACCTGAGCATCCGGCCCACGCTCGGCATCGGGTACTCGGACTTCACGGGCATGACGGTGAACGTGGGAACCGACCTGCGCTACGACTTCACTCCCGACCGCGACTGGAGCCTGTACGCGCTGGGCAGCGTCTTCTACCAGAGCGAACAGCACGCCGCCTACGTGACGCCTCCCGGCTATCCGGGCTCCACGATCGCGTCCGGCTACGACGGCCTCTACTACGGCGCCGGTGCCGGCGTGCGCCGCCGGATCACCGACCGTTTTGCGGTGATGCTCGACGGCCGCTACCTGCACACCGCGAATACCGTCACCGGGTCGTCGTTCGGCCAGTACAACATCGACGGACAGAACTCGATCGTGGCCGCGCTCGGCGTCTCGTTCTACCTGAAGTAGGCGCGGCCGCGTAAGACGGGAAAGGCGGTCTGACGATGCGCGTCGCAGGATCGGCTTTGATCGCGCTGGCGTGCCTCGTCGGAGGATGTCGTCCCGAGGCGCGGACCGATCCCGGTCAGAGATCGGAGACGCCGACGCCGACCGCGCAGGCCGCCGCCCGCTGCGGAGGGTCGGACCCCGTCTCGGGCCTGCACTGGGTGGTGGCGGGGACCGAGACCGTCTTCTACACGGCCACGACGCGGCAGGTCGTCCGCTTCAAGCCCGACACCAAGGTCGAGACGAAGACCGACGCCAAGGGAACGGTCACCGGGCTCACCGTCGTCTACCGCGACAACAAGACGAACATCGACTGCGGATGTCCGGCGGGATGCAAGAACGACCCTCCGGGCCGGGGCTGCGTGGTCCAGTACGTGCCGGGAGGTCCTGACGCGTCCTGCACCGGCGACTGCGTCGCCGAGAACAGCTGCTGCACGGGCTGCGGGTTCATGGCTCCGTTCTGACGGCGCACCCCTGCGCGCCCATCGGTCTCGGCGCCCTGATCCGGACGTAAGATGGTCGAGGGGCGCTGCGGGGTTCGGTTCATGAGGTTGAATTCCGCCCGCCGTCTCGCGGCGGCGCTCGTTCTCCTTCTCTTCGTCCTCGGCGACCCCAGAGGCGCGCCCGCCTTCGCGTCCGAGAGAGAGAGCCTATTCGCGGCGCTCGGCCTCAAGCCGGGACTACGCGTCGCGGACGTGGGGGCCGGCGACGGAGAGTGGGCCGAGCAGATCGCGCGCGAGGTCGGCGAGGCCGGCCACGTCTTCGCCACGGAGGTCGACAAGGCGGAGCTCGAGAAGATCGAGAAGCGGATCAAGGACCAG
The DNA here is from genome assembly GCA_046726955.1 of Acidobacteriota bacterium. Classification (GTDB taxonomy): domain Bacteria; phylum Acidobacteriota; class Vicinamibacteria; order Fen-336; family Fen-336; genus CAVPGH01. Next base: position 2,656 of record JBKPBQ010000515.1, on the reverse strand, counting down.
GCGCTCGCAAACGTCACCGCCGTCCTCGGGACGCAGCAGGACACGGGACTGCCCGCCGCGTGCTGCGACGCGATCCTGCTCCGGCTCGTCTACCACCACTTCCAGGAGCCGGAGAAGATGCGGGCGAGCCTCCGCGACGCGCTTCGGCCGGACGCGCTCCTCGCGGTGGTGGACACGACACCGCAGAAGAGCTGGCGCAAGCTCGAGGGCGTGCCGGACCGCGGCGGCCACGGCATCCGCGAGGAGGACCTCGAGCGCGAGATGACGAGCGACGGGTTCGAGGTCGTGGCCCGCCACGAGAAGTGGAACGGCGACGGCGACCGCTACTGCGTCGTCTTCCGTCGCGCGCGTGCACGCTCGTGACGCTTTGCGAGCCAGACCCTCTTGACAACGAGCGTCATCTCTCCCATAGTCATCCCTCGGAGGAGACGATGATCGAGTCGCGGTGGGCGGGCCGCCCATGAGGCACGGCCCGCGGCACTCGCGGCGCCATCGACACCATCGTCACGACAGGCCCAACGGACCCCAGCAGTTTCCGCAGGGGCCGAGAGGACCGAGGGATCCCCGACAAGCCCCGATACCGACCGCCGGACCGACAACGGATGTCGCAGGCGTGGTCGAGTTGAGCGAGGGGGCCGGGGGTTACGTCAGGCAGGCGGCTCAGAACTACCTGGCCCACCGCGACGACGTCGTCGTCCCGTACTCGATCGCACGGGACTTCGGCCTGCGGGACGGCACGGAGATAGTCGGCCTGGCGCGTGACGGCGGCAACGGGCGTCGCGTGCTCGTAGAGGTCAGCAAGGCGTGCGGGCTCTCCGTCGAGGAGTACAAAGCCCTTCCGCACTTCCAGGACCTCATATCCGTAAATCCCCATGAGCCGTTCGAGCTCTCGGGCGAGCAGGCGGAGATCAGCCTGCGCGTCATCGACCTCATCGCGCCCATCGGAAGGGGCCAGCGCGGGCTCATCGTGTCTCCGCCCAAAGCGGGGAAGACGACGCTGCTCGAGCACCTCGGGAAGGCGATCGCCAAGCACCACCCGGAGACGCACCTCATCCTGCTGCTCATCGACGAGCGGCCGGAGGAGGTGACGAACTTCCGTCGCTCCGTGCCCGCGGAGGTGCTCGCGAGCTCCTCCGACTCCGCGTCCGACGCCCACATCAAGCTCGCCCGCCTCGCCATCGAGCGCTCGAAGCGGCTCGTGGAGACGGGACGCCACGTGGTAATCCTGCTCGACAGCCTCACCCGGCTGGGCCGCGCGAGCAACCGCGAGATCGGCCCCGGCGGCCGCACCATGAGTGGCGGCGTCGACAACCGCGCCCTGCAGTTCCCGCGGCAGTTCTTCGGAGCCGCGCGCAACTGCGAGGGGAGCGGCAGCCTCACCATCCTCGCCACCGCCCTCATCGACACGGGGAGCCGGATGGACGAGGTCATCTTCCAGGAGTTCAAGGGCACCGGGAACATGGAGCTCATCCTCGACCGGGCCATCGCGGACCGCCGCATCTTCCCCGCGGTGGACGTGCTGAAGTCGGGCACGCGCCGCGAGGAGCTCTTGTGCCCTCCCGACGAGCTCGCGAAGCGCCACCTGCTGCGCCGCGCCCTCGCCGACCTGTCGACGGTGGAGGCCGCGCAGTTCCTCATCGACAAGCTCCAGAAGACGCCGTCGAACGCGGCGTTCCTCGGCTCCATGGTGGCGCCCGCGCCGGCCGCCGCCCGCCGGTTCCGCTAGCGCGCGACTTCCCGGGCGGAGGCAACGCGATGCACGTCGAGCAGCTGGGCTGGCACTCGCCTCGCGTCGGTCGGTGGATGGGGATCCGGATCTACGGGCACTACGGCAGCCCGATCCTCGTCTTCCCCACGAGCGGGGGGGACGAGCGCGAGTACGAGGGGCAGGGGATGGTGGGCGCTCTCGCCCACCACATCGACGCGGGCAAGGTGAAGCTCGTCTGCGTCAACTCGGTGAACAACGAGGGCTGGTACAACAAGCAGGCGCACCCGCGCCACCGGAGCTGGATGCAGGCGATGTACGACGCCTACGTCGCGGACGAGGTGGTGCCGTTCATCTACGACCACTGCCGCACGCCGGGGATCGCGATCACGACCACCGGGGCGTCCTTCGGCGCGTACCACGCCGCGAACACGCTCTTCAAGCATCCGAACGTCTTCCGGCGGTGCCTCGCCCTCTCCGGCGTCTACGACGTCCGCCGCTTCATGGACGGCGACTACGACGACAACACGTACTACAACAACCCCGTGGACTACGTGGCGAACCTGGCCGACCCCTGGTATCTTCACCATCTCGCGCAGGACGACATCCGGCTGGTCACGGGGTCCGGCCCCTACGAGGACAGCGGTCCCACCTACCGGTTCTCGGAGATCCTCCGGTCGCGAGGGATCAACCATTCGGTGGACGACTGGGGGGCGGAGGGCGGCCACGACTGGCCGTACTGGAAGCGCCAGATGAACGATTACATCGGCCGCTTCTACTATTAGCGGCGCGCGGCGCGGGCGCGGGATCGGCCGTTCACCGGCCCGGAGTGGCCGTTCACCGATTCGGCCGCATCCCCGGGAGCCGTCCATCGTAGTGTTCGAGGAGAAAACCGCTTGACGGACCTGAAAGGCGAGCTCGCCTCCCTCAAGATCGACCGCACACAACCGG
>JBKPBQ010000514.1:0-7200 GCA_046726955.1 Acidobacteriota bacterium | reverse complement strand
CACCGGGTGTGGGAGCGGCGTGGAGCTTCAGGTCGCTGAGCGCGAGCGCGGCCTGGCGCGAGTAGAAGGTCCCGGTGGTGGCGAGCTTCGCCTCCAGCATCTTCTGGAGGAGCGCGGGGTCGATCTTCTTCGACGGATCGCGGTAGTCGGCCGCGAACGTGTCGAGCACCGTCGCGTCCCACACCCAGTTCTCGAGCATCTGCGAGGGCGCTTCCACGAAGTCGCGGGGCACGTTCGTGCCCGAGAACTGCCCGAACCGGGCGCGGGTGAGCATCGAGTGCAGGCCGTGGCCGAACTCGTGGAAGAGCGTCTCCACCTCGCGGTGGTCGAGGAGCGACGGGCGGTCGGCCCCCGGCTCCGCGAAGTTGCAGACGAGGGCCACCACCGGGCGCTGGTAGCGGCCGTCGGGAAGCGCCCGGCCGTCCACGATCCCGAACTGCGCGAAGTGGTTGTACTTGCCCTCGCGCGGGAAGTTGTCCATGTAGAAGAGCCCGAGCGGCTCTCCGGTGGCGGCGTCGAGCGTCGCGTACAGGTTGACGCCGGGGACCCACGGGTCGGGGTTCTGCAGCTGCTCGAAACGGAGGCCGAAGATCTTCTCGTAGACGTCGAACATCCCCCGCAGCACGCGCTCGAACGAGAAGAAGACGCGGAGCTGGTCCGTGTCCACCGCGTACTTCTCCTTGCGGAGCTGGTTCTCGTAGTACCGCCAGTCCCAGGCGAGGATCTGCGCGCCCGGGTTTTCGGTGTCCCGTGCCTTCAACCGACGGTACTCCGCGAGCTCCGCCTGGAACTTCGGCTCGAGGCCGCGCCGCAGGTCCTCGAGGAACGCCGTGGCCCGCGCCGCCGTCTTCGCCATCCGAGGCTCGATCTGGTAGTCCGCCCACGACGGATAGCCGAGGAGAGCCGCGATCTGGTCGCGCAGCGCCACCATCTGGTCGAGGAGCGACGTGTTCTCCTTCTGGGCGAGCGAGTGATAGGCGATCTCCACCGCCTTCCGCGTCTCCTCGCGCTTCGCGTTCTCGAGCACGGCCAGGCGGTGCGGGGTCACGTTGACGAGCACGCCGTACTTGCCGTCCTCGCGGCGGATCGTCTTCAGGAAGTCCTCGCGGACCCCCTCGAGCTCCTCGGCGGTGAAGACGAGCTCGCGTCTGGCCTCGGAGATGTTGCGGTCGAACTCCGTGGACACGCGGGCGAGCTGCTTCTGCAGCGCCTCCACCTTGTCCCGCGTTGGCTTGTCGAGCGGAAGGCCGGCGCGCCGGAAGTCGCGCATCGTGTCCTGGTAGAGCTTCAGCGGCTCGGCCTCGAGCCTCGGGCGCTGGCCCGCCTCGTAGGCGTCGGCGAAGGCCTTCACCGCCTTGTAGACGTCTTCGCGGTAGGTCACGCCCACGCTCCACTCCTGGAGCGCCTGGATCTGCGCGGTGGCCGCGTCGCGCATCGTCACCGCGGGCTCGATCTCCTTCATGAGGTAGATGCGGCTGCCCGCGGCGGTGACCGGGGCCGCGATGGCGTCGAGCGCCGCCACCGTCGACTCGAAGGTGGTCTTCGCGGGATCCTGCGCGGCGAGCGCATCGAGCTTCTGGTTCGCATCGGCGATCACGCTCTTCGTCGTGCTCTCGACGGCCTCGGGAGTCGCTTCGAACACGGGGAGCACGAGGACCGCACCCGTCCGGGCCGCGGCCGGCTGGAGGTCCGCGACGGTGCGGAGCGGCTTGCCCGCGGCGGGAGCGCCCGTCGCCTCCGCGGCGAGGAGGGGCCGCGCCACGAGAAAGGCCGTCGTCATCAAGCCGATCAGTCTATCCCACATGCGATCGCTTCCCTCCCAGGACGGGATTTTCAAGCTACCACACGCGGTCGCGGCGGACGGGCGACGGCTCCAGCGAGTTGGATCGCGGCTTGCCTGGAGTCGCGCCGCCCGTGTAGCGTCTAGCCGCCGCCGATGATCCAGACCTGGCTCCAGCGCCGCGGGCTCCGATCGGCGCGCGCGATCCGCCGCGAGTTCCGCTCGCGCATCGACCGTTTCCACTTCACGGACAAGGACCTCGTGCGCCGGGCTCTCCTCGAGGACTTGGAGATCGCCGCCGCCGTCCGCACGCACGCCCAGGAAACTGGCGAGACCGAAGCGGAGGCGTGGGACCGGGTGCGGACCTACGTCCAGGAGATCGTCCCCGCGTTCAACCTCATCTCGTACTACCGCCTCGGCTACGGCGTCGCCCGGCTCCTCATCCCGCTGCTCTACAAGGTGAGCGTGGGCTACGAAGCTCGGGCGGCCCTCGACGCCATACCCCGCTCGAGCGCCGTGCTCTACCTCATGAACCACCGCTCGAACGTGGACTACGTGGTCGTGGCCTACGTCCTCTCCGGCAAGGTCGCGATCTCCTACGCGGTGGGCGAGTGGGCGCGGGTCTGGCCTCTGGAGGCCGTCTTCAAGAGCTTCGGGTCCTACTTCGTGCGGCGTCGCTACCGCGAGCCGCTCTACCACAAGGTCCTCGAGCGCTACGTCCAGCTCATCACGCGCAACGGCGTCACGCAGGGGATCTTCCTGGAGGGCGGTCTCACCCGGGACGGACGATTCCGCCCGCCCAAGCTGGGTCTCCTCGACTACCTGATCCGCACCAAGGCGGACCCCGGCTTCGACCGTCCGCTGCACATCATCCCGGTAGCGCTCAACTACGACCGCGTGCTCGAGGACCGCTCGCTCCTGCGCGAGGCACAGTCTCCCGAGGAGAGGCTCCCCCGCCGCGAGCAGGTCCGCGAGGTCGCGTCCTACGTCCTCAAGGTCTCCGGGCGCTTCCTCCTGCGCCGCGCCCGCCGCTACGGGCGGGCGTGCGTGAACTTCGGGACGCCGCTGGACGTCGACGAGTGGCTGGCGGCGCATCCCGGCGTGCTCTCGCTGCCGCGCGAGGAGCGCTTGACGCGACTGCAGGAGCTCGCCGACGAGGTCATGCGCCGCATTGGCGCGGTCATGCCCGTCACCGCCGTCCCCCTCGCCGCCGCCGCCCTCCTCGAGCACGAGGGCGACGCGATCGACCGCGCGCGGTGGGAGTCGCTCGTGGAGGCGCTGCGCGCGCGGCTGCGGGCCGCGGGTGCTCCCGTCGTCGGCGACGAGAAGACGAGTGCGGAGATCCTCGACCGCGCGCTCGTGATGTTCACGCTGCGGCGTGTGGTGACCCCTGAGAAGGACGCGTTCCGGATCGACCGCCGCGAAGAGCCGCTGCTGCGCTACTACGCGGGCTCGATCGCGCACTTCCTCGAAGAGCGCACGCGGTGGTAACGTCCTTCGACAGGAGGAGCGATGCAGATTCTTGAACGCCGTCGCGCACTCGCGTGCGCAGTCGCGATCCTCGGCCTGGGTACGGCCGCCGTGTCCCGCTCCGCGGAGACGGGAACGGAAAAGATACCGATCACGACCTCGTCGGAGGAGGCGCGCAAGCTCTACCTCCAGGGGCGAGATCTCGTGGAGAAGCTCCGGGCCGGCGACGCCCGGCCCTACTTCGAGCAGGCGGTGGCGAAGGACAAGACGTTCGCCCTCGCCCACCTGAGCCTCGCCAACACCGCGCCGAGCGCCAAGTCGTTCTTCGACTCCGCCAAGGAGGCGGTGGCCCTCGCCCCCAAGGTCTCGGAGGGCGAGCGGCTGCAGATCGCGGCCTTCGACGCGGGCGTCAAGGGCAACGTCGCCGAGCAGAAGACCGACCTCACGAAGCTCGCCGCGCTCTACCCCAAGGACGAGCGGGTGCAGAACGCGCTCGGCCAGTTCTACTTCGGCCAGCAGGACTACCCGAACGCGATCGAGGCCTACAAGAAGGCGACGGTCCTCAACCCCTCGTTCTCCCAGCCCTACAACCAGCTCGGATACGCCCTCCGGTTCACGGGCAAGTTCGCGGAGGCCGAGCAGACTTTCAAGAAGTACACCGAGCTCATCCCCGACGACCCGAACCCGTACGACTCCTACGCCGAGCTCCTGATGAAGATGGGCCGCCACGACGAGTCGATCAAGAACTACGAGAAGGCGCTCTCGCTGAACAAGAACTTCGTGGCCTCCTACATCGGCATCAGCAACAACCAGATGTTCATGGGCAAGGGCGCGGAGGCCCGCACGACGCTCGGACGACTGGCGGCAGTGGCGCGCAGCGACGGCGAGCGGCGGCAGGCGCACTTCTGGACCGCGGTCTCCTACGTCTACGAGGGCGAGACGGACAAGGCCCTCGCCGAGGTCGAGCAGATGCTCGCGATCGCCGAGAAGGGCGGCGACCTCGCGGCCGCGTCGGGCGACCAGAACCTGATGGGCGACATCCTCCTCGAGGCGGGCCAGCCGGACAAGGCGACGCCGTTCTACCGCAAGACGGTGGAGACGATGGACAAGGCGAACGTTCCCCCCGAGGTGAAGGAGGCCACGCGCCGCAACGTGCTCTACGACGAGACCCGCGTGGCCCTCGCCAAGGGCGACCTCGCCGCCGCGAAGACGAAGAGCGCCGCCTACGCGCAGCAGGTGGCGGCGAAGAAGGTCCCCTTCGAGGTGCGCCAGCAGCACGAGCTCCAGGGACGCATCGCCGTCGCCGAGAAGAGCTGGGCGGCCGCGGTCGGGGAGCTGGAGCAGGCGAGCCAGCGCGACCCGCGCGTCCTCTACCTCCTCGCCACTGCGCTCCAGGGGAAGGGCGACGCCGCCCGCGCGCGCGAGGTCTGCAAGGAAGCCGCGAATTTCAACGAGCTCGCCGTGAACTACGCCTACGTCCGCACGCGCGCGAAGGAGATGCTCGCGAAGAGCTGACCGCTCCGCCGTCTTCTTGTCGAGCCCCGTCCCGACACTCAGCGCACGGCGGCGCCGGCTTCGGACGCGGGCACGTGTACGACGAACGAGACCTTCTGGGGCAGCTTGCCCCGGACGCGGAAGACGACCGCGTCGGGGGTGAGGCTGACGGGCTCGCCGGCGAGGACGTTCCTGATGCTCCGGCCCGAGGGCGACGCCGGCCCGAAGGCGAAGCGCCAGACGCCCTCGCCGGTGCCCTCGCGGACCCATCCCTCGACCAGGTGGTCGCCGGCGCCGGCGCTCGCCGCGATCTCCGTCTCAGTCCCCGCGCCCAGTGAGATCGTCCGGCCGTCGACGGCGATCTCGCCCCGGCCACCGGAGAGGACCAGGCGGCTGCGGAGGAGGGCGGACGCGCTCGCCTCGGGCGCCGGTTCGGCAGACGGCCGCATCCCCGTGAAGTGAAGGACGACGTCCTTGTCCGCGTCCATCGTGAGTTGGCAGGGGCCCCCCTCTCCGGAGCAGTCTCCCGTCCAGTGAAAGCCGTTGCCCGGCAGCGGCTGGGCCGTGAGCGTCACCACCGTGTTCGCGGGGAACGAGGCGGAGGCGCTCTCGCAGAGCAGCCCGCACGAGATGCCCGGCGGATTGCTCACCACGGTGCCCAGGATCTGCCCCACCGGCGTCTTGCGCACGGACAGCGTGCGGCCCGGCGTGGGAGTTGGCGTCGGTGTCGGAGTTGGGGTCGGAGTCGGAGTGGGCGTCGGTGTCGGCGTGGGCGTTGGCGTCGGGGTTGGAGTCGGGGTGGGCGTCGGCGTCGGAGTGGGGCCGGGCGTTGGGGTCGGCGTGGGCGTCGGCGTCGGGGTCGCTATCGGCGACGGGTTGGGGAGTGGCGTCGGGACGGCGCTCGGCTGGGGGGCCGGCGTGGGCGTCGGAGTGGACGGTGCGGCCACGACTACGGCGGCTCCGCCTACTGCGACAGCCCCCGCGCCCACGAGGGCGAGCGTCGTCGGGAATCCGGCGACCGAGAACCCCGCGGGAACGAGGGGCAGGACAGCGGCGGGTCCGCTCGCCGCGATCGCCGCCACGCGAGGCCGCTGGCAGGCGGCCTTGGACTTGACGACGAGCGGCGAGAACTCGCTCGTGCGCGCGGTTGCCGTATTCCGCCAGGTCGCCTCGAAGTAGTAGCGAACGTGGCGGTCCACGAGCGCCGACGACGGCTTCGGAAGCACGCCCTTCCAGCAGGGCGAGTCCGACTTCATCTCGACGTAGTACCAGTCGGACTTTCCCTCGGCCTGGAAGTAGAGCCGCCCGCGAGCCACGTCTCGCGCCGGTTGGAGACACGCCGCGAGCTGCGGGTACTGTCCCGCCACGAAGCAGTCGACCGGCTCGTGCACGATCGTCGGCTGCTCGGAACGGGGCGGAGCCTGGGGAATCGCCGGCCGCGCGCTCAGGAAGACACAAAGACCGACGGCAACCGACCTGGGGACCCGGGGCATGTAAATATCCATGGGTAGCAGGCCGACGAGGACACGTCAAGAACGAATGCGCATCTGGCGCCGTGGACGGCCGCGAACGCCCACGCCGTGATCGGAAACTGGATAGTCGAGTCGAAGGCCGCGCCCGTTTTCTCGGGATCAGCGAGCGTGCGCAGTCTCTCCATCGGGCGCACCGACGGTGACGACGAACGCGACTTTCTGGGGCAGGCGTCCCCTCAAGCGGAAGACGACGGCCTCGGGAGTGAGGCTCACGGGCTCGCCGGCGAGCACGCTTCGGATGCTGCGACCGGATGCGGTCGCGGAGAGCGCGAATCGCCAGACGCCCTCGCCGACGCCCTCCCGCACCCATGCTTCGACGACGTGCTCGCCGGGACCGGCGTTCAAGGCGACCTCCGTCTCGACGCCTGCGCCCACGGAGACGGCACTTCCGCCGACGGACACGTCGCCTCGCCCGCCGGCGAGCGCGAGATGGCTTCGGAGCACGACGGACGCCGTCGCGGAGGTTCCGGGAGGGGAAGCGACGCCCGAGTTCGGCCGGAAGTGCACGAAGACGTCCTTGTCCTCGTCCATCGTCAGGACGCAGAGGCCGTTTCCCGAGCAGTCCTTCGTCCAACCCTGGAAGAGCGCGCCCGGAACGGCCTCGGCCGTCAGCGTCACCACCGTCCCTCTCGCGTAGGAAGCGGACTGGCTCCGGCACTGCGTCCCGCAGTCGATGCCGGCGGGCACGCTCGTCACGCGGCCGATCTCTTGACCGCCTGGAGTCTTGAACACGAACAGCGTGTACGAGACAGACGGCGTCGGCGTGGGTGTTGGACCAGGCGTGGGTGTCGGAGTTGGAGCCGGCGTGGGCGTCGGGGTCGGTGTCGGGGACGGCGTCGGCGTCGCGACGGGGGTCGGGGTGGGCACCGGTGTGGGGTTGGCGGTCGGCGGGTTGGGCGTGGGCGTGGGATTCGCGGGGGCGGC